>JANOVJ010000594.1:0-3795 GCA_031417295.1 bacterium
CTCAGCTTCTCCAGCGCGCCGTCCATCACGGCGTGGATGTCCTCGGGGTCGAGCTGCTCGGCCAGGTGGGTCGAACCCACCACGTCCATGAACAGCACCGTCACCGCCTTCAGTTGCTGCTCGCCGGCCTTGGCCGCAGCCCGCAGCGCCGCCAGCTTGTCCCTCAACGGGCCGAGCGCCATCTCCACCACCGCATCGCCCAGCAGGCCGCGCTGCGCTTCCAGCGCAGCAATCGCCGCTTGCAAGGGGTCGATGGGGTCGGGCATGGGTTGTTCAGGTCACGGTTCGGTGTTGTTTTCGGGCCGCTGCTTCGCAGGATCGCAAGAGCGCAAGATCGAAAGACCGAGCGCGGCAGCGGATTCATCGATCGAGGCGTCGTGGCGAAGACATCGAGCCGACGCCGATTGTGCCGCCGGCTGCAGCGCGCGCAACAGCGGGGGCCCACCGCCAACCGCCCGTCGAACGCGGCCTGACCCCCTAAGCTGGGGGTGGCCGCACTGGGGTAACCTCACTACATTCTTCACGAATGTAGCCACCCTGTCCCGGGCTGTGGCGGCCGACCCGAAAGAAAACCATCATGCGCCTGAAAACTCTCGCTCTCGTTGTGGCGGTTGCGGTTGCCGGACCGGCCCTGGCCAAGAAGGTCAACATCACCAGCTTTTCGCCGGCTTCAACCGACGTGAAGATCACCTTCAGCAGCAGCACCGACGCCGCCGCTGTGCGGGCCGCCCGAGCGTTGTCGAGCCGGCCGGCCGACGGCGCGTACCAGGTCGAAGCCGGGCAGCTCTCGGGCTTCCTGGACGGTGAATCGTTCCTCACCTTCTGTACCGAAGCCCTGGCCAACGTGGAGTTCGGCGATCCGAACACGCCGCTGGACGGGCCCGACTACGCCCTGCTGCCGGCACCCCCCGAGTTCGGCGCCAAGCGCACCAGCGACATCCGCCGCCTGTTCACGGCCGCCTACGCCTCGGTGGTCGATGTCAGCTCGGCTGCGGCCTTCCAGGCGGCGGTTTGGGAAATCATCTACGAAGGCAAGGCTCCCGACGGTACCTTCCCGTCGTACAATCTGACCAACGGCAGCTTCATGGGCGAGGCCGTGAACGCCGGTGACGCTGCCGCCTTCAGCAACATCAACGGCGTGCTTGCCAATCTGGGTAGCTTCGGCCGCTCGTATCACGTCGAGGTGCTCGTCAACGAGGCGTTCCAGGACTACCTGTCGGTCACCGCGGTACCGGAACCCGGCACCTACGCGCTGCTGGCGGCGGGGCTGGGCGTGGTCGGGTTTGTGGCCCGTCGGCGCCAGGCGGGCCGCGGCTGAGGTTTTTGTTTGGCCGCTACGGCGGCCTTGCGAAGCGGCCCCAGGGGCCGCTTCTTCATTTCTGGCGGCGACGCACCGCGTCGTGCGCCCAGCGCCGCCACTCCGGCGCAACGAGCCCTCCCGTTCAGGGCAGCTTGACCGCCAAGGCTTCGTCCAGCACTTCGATCCAGTGCCTGACCGGCGTCTCGGTCCCGGTCTGCAGATGCTGAATGCAGCCGATGTTCGCCGACACGATGACTTCGGCCTTCAGCGGCGCCAGGTGGGCCAGCTTGCGGTCACGAAGCTGGTAGGCGAGCGCGGGCTGCAACACCGAATAGGTTCCGGCCGAGCCGCAGCAAAGGTGGCTCTCGCTGGCCGCCCGGCGAACCTCGAATCCCAGTTCGGCGAGCTGCGATTCCACGCCCTCGCGAAGCTGCTGGCCATGCTGCAACGTGCAGGGTGGATGGAACGCAAGCTGCGTCACGGTCTTGGCGGCTGTCATCAGCGGGCGCAGGCGTTCGACCAGGTCGGGCAGCAACTCGCTCAAGTCTCGCGTCAAGGCGCCGATGCGTTGCGCCTTGTCGGCGTAGTCGGCGTCATGCGCCAGCGCGTGGCCGTACTCCTTCACTGTCACGCCGCAGCCCGACGCGTTCATCACGATCGCCTCGACCTCGCCGGCCATCACCGCCGGCCACCAGGCGTCGATGTTGCGCCGCATGTCGGCCAGGCCGCCTTCGTGGTCGTTCAAGTGGCTGCGGATCGCGCCGCAGCAGCCGGCGCCATCGGCCACCAGGGTCTGGATGCCCGCGGCGTCGAGCACGCGCGCGGTGGCGCTGTTGATGTTGGGCATCATTGCCGGCTGCACGCAGCCCATCAGCAGCAGCACCTTGCGCGGATGGGTGCGGGTGGGCCAGAGCCTGGCGCGCGGCCCGGGCTTGGCCGGCACCTTGTTCTTGAGCGACGCCGGCAGCAGCGGCCGCGCCAGCTGGCCGAGCTTCATCGCCGGGCCGAACAGCGGCGAAGTCAGCCCCTCCTTCAGCGCCAGGCGCAGCAGCTTCTCGCCCGCCGGCCGCTCGACCCGCTGCTCGACGATGCGGCGGCCGATCTCGACCAGGTTCCCGTACTCCACGCCCGACGGGCAGGTGGTCTCGCAATTGCGGCAGGTCAGGCAGCGATCGAGATGGATCTGCGTGCTGCGCGTCACCGGCGCGCCTTCGAGCATCTGCTTCATCAGGTAGATGCGGCCGCGTGGCCCGTCGAGTTCGTCGCCGAGGAGTTGGTAGGTCGGGCAGGTCGCGGTGCAGAAACCGCAGTGCACGCACTTGCGCAAGATGGCTTCGGCCGCTTCGCCGTCGGGCGTGCCTTTGAATTCCGGAGCGAGGTTGGTTTGCATCGTGGGTCGCCGCTCAAAGGCTCGCGTAAAGACGGCCGGGGTTGAAGACCCGGTCCGGATCGAACGAAAGCTTGAGTTCGCGCTGGATACGGTCCAGCGGCGCACGCAACGGTGTGAACACGCCGGGGGTCTTGTCGTGCGCGCGAAAGACCGTGGCGTGGCCACCCGCGGCCGCCGCCACCTCGCGCACCTGCAGCGCCGGCGCCGCACTGCACAACCAGCGCTGCGCGCCGCCCCATTCGATGAGTTGCTCGCCAGCCAGCGCGAGCGGCGGCGCCGTCTGTGGCACCGACAGGCGCCACAGGCGAAGTGCGGGCGTGGCGTCGATCTGGCGCAGCGCGGCCGCAAAGTAGTCGTCGGTCTGCTCGCGCAACCCGGCCCAGAAGGCGCCTGCGGCAGCGGCTTCAACGGGCTCGCCGCCGAGCCGTTTCAGCGCTGCGTCCACGGCCGCCACCGCACCTTGCAGGCGCAGCACCAGCGTCTCGTTCCACCAGGCGCTGGCGTTGATGGGCAATGGCTGCCCGGCCCAGGCATTGAGCTGCGCGATGGCCGCCGCCTGCGCCATGTCGAAGCGCAGCGTGGCGCTGGCACGCGCCTGTGGCAGCACCTTCAGCGAGACCTCGCAGACGACACCGAGCGTGCCCATCGCTCCCACCAGCAAGCGCGACAAGTCGTAGCCGGCCACGTTCTTCATCACCTGACCGCCGAAGCTCAGCACCTCGGCCCGACCGTTGAGCAGCGTCGCGCCGAGCACATAGTCGCCCACGCCGCCGACGGCTGCGCGCGCCGGCCCGGCCAGGCCCGCGCTGACCATGCCACCGACCGTGGCCGCCGGGCCGAAGTGCGGCGGTTCGAACGGCAGGCACTGGCCGCGCTCGGCCAGCACGGCCTCCAGCTCGGCCAGCGGCGTGCCGCAGCGTGCAGTCACGACGAGTTCGGTCGGCTCATAGCTCGAGATGCCGCGCAGCGCGGTCACGTCGAACGCATCGCCCTGGGCCGCTTCACCGTAAAAGCCCTTGCTGCCGCCACCGCGAATGCACAACGGCATGCGGTCGGCACGCGCCGCACGCACGCGATCGACGAGCACTTGCAGGATGGGGTCGTC
>JANOVJ010000595.1:0-5408 GCA_031417295.1 bacterium
CGGTGCACGACCACGGCTCGATCAGCGGCGCCGCGCGCGCGCTGTCGTTGTCCTACCGCCATGTCTGGGGTGAACTCAAGCGCTGGGAAGGCGAACTCGGGCAGGCCCTCGTGCTGTGGGTCAAGGGCCAGCGGGCCGTGCTGTCGCCGTTCGGCGAAAAGCTGTTGTGGGCCGAGCGCCGGGCGCAGGCGCGGCTGGCGCCACAAGTCGAAGCGCTGCGCAGCGAACTCGAGCGCGCCATCGCCATCGCCTTCGACGACAGCGTGGGCGTGATCCCGATCTGCGCCAGCCACGACGACGCGCTGCCGCTGCTGCGCCAGTTGGCGCAAGCCGAGCACAAGCTGCTGCTCGACATCCAGTTCAGCGGCAGCGTGGACGCGCTCGCGGCCTTGAACGACGGGCGCTGCCTGCTGGCCGGGTTTCATGAGCTGACCGCCTCGCCGCTGCGCTCGCCGACCGCGCGCACCTACCGGCCGCTGCTCAAGCCGGGGCGGCACAAGCTGATCGGCTTTGCACGGCGGACCCAGGGGTTGATCGTCGGGGCCGGCAACCCGCTGGCGCTGAAGGGCCTGGCCGACCTGCGGCGCGCCGGGCTGCGCTTCGCCCACCGCGCGCCGGGCACCGGCACCCGCGTCGTGCTGGAGGAGTTGCTGGCCGCACAGCAGATCGAGCTGACGGAGCTGGGCGGGCTGGAACGCACCGAGCCGTCGCACCGCGCCGTGGCCGAGGCGGTGGCCAGCGGCAGCGCCGACGCCGCCTTCGGCATCGAGGCGGCGGCCCGTGCGCGCGGGCTGGGCTTCGTGCCGCTGGCGCAGGAGCAGTACTTCCTGGTGACGCTGCAGCCGTCGCTGGCCCATCCTCAGGTGCGCGCCGTGCTCGAGCTGTTGCGCAGCGCCACCTGGCAGGCCGAACTGAATGCCCTGCCCGGCTACACCGCCGAGCGCAGCGGCGAGGTTTTGTCGCTGCGCCGCGCCCTGCCCTGGTGGACGTATCGCAAGCCCAAGGGCCGATGAAGATTCGGCGCGCTGGCGCCAGCCGCTAAAGTCGCGAGTTCCAATCGCCCATGCATCGGCTGCCGGCCGGGCACTGGCAACACCGCTGCCCCCACGCCACCGCACCCTTCATGCTGACAGTCCGCGAACTGACCAAGCGCTACGGCGACCGAGCGGCGCTCGACCGCCTGTCGTTCGAGGTGCCGGCCGGCCAGTTCGCGGCGCTGCTCGGGCCCAACGGCGCCGGCAAGTCGACGCTGTTCCAGGTGCTGACGGGTCTGTTCGCGGCCAATGGCGGCGAGGTGGCCGTGGCCGGCCACGCGCTGCACCGCGAGGCCGCGCAGGCGCTGGCGCACATCGGCGTGGTGTTCCAGCAGATCGCGCTCGACCTCGACTTGAGCGTGCAGCGCAACCTGCGTTTCCAGGCTGACCTGCACGGCCTGCCGCGTTCTCTGGCCGATGAACGCATCGCAGCAGGCTGCGCCGCGCTCGGCCTGCAGGCCGACCTGGGCCGTGCGGTGCGCGAACTCTCCGGCGGCAACCGGCGCAAGGTCGAACTGGTGCGCGCGCTGCTGCACCGCCCGACCGTGCTGCTGATGGACGAAGCCACCGTCGGCCTCGACCCGAAGTCGCGCCGCGACCTGCTGGCCGCCATTCGCGCCGACGTGGCGAGCCGATCCACCTGCGTGCTCTGGGCGACGCACCTGGTCGAAGAAGCCGAAGGCGCCGACCGCGTGCTGGTGCTGCACAAGGGCAAGCTGCTCGCCGATGGTGCACCGGCCGAGGTGGCGGCTGCGCTCGGTGGCGGCACGCTCGAAGATGCGTTCATCCGCGCCACCAGTTGACCCGCGCCGCACCCGAACCGAAAGACCCTCACATGACTTGGTCGTTGCCCCCGCTGTACCGCCCACTCGCCGCCCTCGCGCTGGCCCTGCTGGCAGCGCACGCAGCGTCGGCGAAGGACACCGGCATCGCCTACGTCAGCAGCGAGAAGGACAACGCGATCAGCCTGATCGACCTGAAGACGCTGGCCGTCGTCGGCGTGATCAAGACCTGCAAGCGGCCTCGCCACATGCAGTTCCTGCCGGGCGGGCAGCAACTGATGGTCGCCTGTGGCGACTCGAACAAGGCCGACCTGATCGACGTGGCCACGCGCAAGTCGGTGGGCAGCTTCGCCTTCGGCGACGACCCGGAAGCGTTCGATCTGTCGCCCGACGCGAAGACGGCCTACATCTCGCTCGAAGACGAAGGCGCGCTCGGCTTCTTCGACATGGCGACGAAGAAGCTCACCCGGCAAGTGCCGGTCGGCAAGGAACCCGAGGGCGTGAAGGCCTCGCCTGACGGCAAGCGCGTGTACGTCACCTCGGAAGTCGCGAACATGGTTCATGTGATCGACACCGCGAGCGCGCAGGTGGTGAAGAACATTCCGGTCGGCAAGCGCCCGCGGCGCTTCGCGATGACGGCCGATGGCAGCGAGCTGTGGGTCACCAACGAACTCGGCGCGAGCGTGAGCATCCTCTCGACCGCCGACCTGACGCTGAAGCAGACCGTGGTGTTCGAAGTCAAGGGCATGCGCGCCGACGACATCACGCCGGTCGGCATCGCGGCCTCGCCCGATGGCAAGACGATCTATGTCGGGCTCGGCCGGGCGAACCACGTCGCGTTCGTCGATGTGGCGAGCCGCAAGACGACGAACCTGGTGCTGGTGGGCAAGCGCGCCTGGGCGGTGGCGCTGAACCGCGCGGGCAGCCAGTTGTTCGTCGTCAACGGCCTGTCGGACGACGTGACGGTGGTCGATGTGGCGGCGGCCCGGGCCTTGAAGACCGTGCCCGTCGGCCGCGTGCCGTACATGGTGGTCGTCGATGATTGAGCCGAACTTGCGCCGTTGGCTCGCCGCGCTGGCGCTGGGATGCGCCGCGACCACGCACGCAGCCACGCTGACGATCGGCGTCCTGTCTCGTGCCGACGACGAGCGGCTGGAACCCAAACAACTGGCGCTGGCCTACCCCGGCCACCCCGGCGGGCCGGTGCTGCAGGCGGCGGAAATGGCAGTGCAGGAAACCCGCTTCGAACTCGACGCGGCCAAGCTGCAGGTCAAGCTCGAAGCCATGTCGGTGGCCGACGCGGCCGAAGCGCGCGCGGCGCTGCTGAAGCTGGAGAAGGCCGGCGCCGCGGCCGTGTTGCTCGACCTGCCGGCGGCGTGGATCGCCTCCGCCGCTGCGGCCACGAAGACGCCGCTGCTCAACGTCGGCGATGCCAGCGATGCGTTGCGGCTGGGCTGCGTCGCCAACCTCTTTCACACCCTGCCCAGCGAACGGATGCGCGCCGATGCACTGGCGCAGGCGCTGATGGTGCGCCGCTGGCAGCGCGTGCTGGTGCTGCACGGCACCGAGCCGGACGACGCGCCCCGGCTGGCCCAGGCGCAGGCCGCGATCAAGCGCTATGCGTTGAAGCCCGTCGCCGTGAAGCCGTTCAAGCTCTCGGCCGACCCGCGCGAGCGCGATCTCGCCAACCCCTTGCTGCTGACCGGCAAGCTGGACTACGACGCGGTGTGGGTGATCGACAGCAGCGGCGAGTTCGCGCGTGGCCTGCCCTACCGCACCGCGCTGCCGCGCCCGGTGGTGGGCGATGCCGGCCTGCTGGCGCTGGCCTGGGCGCCGCACTTCGAGCGCTTCGGCGCGCCGCAGCTCGCGCGCCGGTTTTCTCGCCACGCCGGGCGCGAGATGACCGGCACCGACTGGGCCGCGTGGATGGCGACCAAGGCGGTCTTGCAAGCCGCGCTCGAAGCATCTGCCGCACCCAACGCGGCGCAGCTGCAGAAGGCGCTCTCCCGCACCGACTTCGCACTCGACGGCTTCAAGGGCGTGCGCCTCGGCTTTCGCGCCTGGGACCGCCAGTTGCGCCAGCCGCTGCTGCTGACCGACGGCCAGGGCGTGATCGGCACCGCGCCGGTGGAAGGCGTGCTGCACCCGCGCAACGCGCTCGACACGCTCGGGCTCGACGCGCCGGAGTCGGCCTGCAAGGCCGCGTCATGAAAGCCCTGCACGCGCTGCGCGCGCTGCGCGCCATCACCTCGCGCGAGGTGATCAAGTTCGCACTCCAGTCCGGCCGCCTGGTGTCGGCGCTGGTGCGGCCGCTGCTCTGGCTGGCGGTGTTCGCGGCCGGCTTTCGCAACGTGTTCGGCGTCGCCATCGTCGAGCCTTACGACACCTACATTCCGTATGACGTGTACATCGTGCCGGGCCTCGTGGGCATGGTGCTGCTGTTCAACGGCATGCAGTCGTCGCTCGCCATGGTGTATGACCGCGAGATGGGCCTGATGCGCTTGCTGCTCACCGCCCCGTTGCCGCGCTGGTGGCTGCTGCTGTGCAAGCTGTTCGCCACGGCGGCGCTGTCGTTGTTGCAGGCGATTGCCTTCGTGCTCGTCGCCTGGGCACTCGGCACCGAGCTGCCGCTGTGGGGGCCGCAACTGCCGATGGCGCTGCTGGCCATGAGCGCCGCAGCGCTGATGCTCGGCGCGCTCGGCCTCTTGCTGTCGGTGCACATCAAGCAGTTGGAGAACTTCGCCGGGACGATGAATTTCGTGATCTTCCCGATGTACTTCATGTCGACCGCGCTTTACCCGCTGTGGAAGCTGGAGGAATCGGGCGCGCGCTGGGTCTACGAGGTAGCGCGCTTCAACCCGTTCACCCACGCGGTGGAATGGATGCGCTTCGCGCTCTACGGCAAGGACGCCGGCTGGTCGCCGTGGGTCGTGCTCGGCACCGGCTTCATTTGTTTCGCACTTGCCGCATGGGGCTACGACCCGCAGCGCGGCTTCGGTCAGTTGGCGAAGCGGGGGCCGGGATGAGCGGTTGGGGCAGCCGCATCGCCGATGTCGCGCGCGGGCGTTCACCGGCCACGCGGATGCCGCTGCCGGAACCGCTGTGGCTCGAATGGCTCACGCTTGCCGGGCTGCTCGCCTTCGCCAGTTGGGTGCTCGGCGTGCGCGGCGTCTGGGCGCTGTTGTTGCAGTCGGACCCGACCGGCATCACGGCCGTGATCGTCGTCATCTTTGTCGGCGCCAGCCTGTGGGCCGGCCAGCGGTCGCGCGAATTGCAGCGGCAGCGTGACGGCTTGACGGCGGCCTTGGGCAAGGCATCCATGAACGATTCCTGGGCCGGCGAATACCTGCACATGCTGGCGACGAAACCCGCCGCCGAGGCGCTCGCGCTCGACCTGCTGAGCGAGCGAACGCACGGCCCGCACAGCGCCGCCTGGTGGGTCAACGGCATCCAGCTCAAGCTCGGCCTGCTGGGGAAGGTGATCGGGTTTTCCATCCTCGCACTCAACATCGGGCAGATCCAGAACTTCGACCCGGCCCAGTCGCAGGAGCTGCTGAAGAGCCTGACCGCCGGCCTCGGCATCGCGCTCCTG
>JANOVJ010000596.1:0-2448 GCA_031417295.1 bacterium
CCCCTGCCCGACGACGCCACGCCCGGCCCGCAGGCCAGCCTGCCCGGCATGGCGGCGTGGAGCGACACCGACGCCGGCGTCGTCAGCGGCGCGCGGGCGGTGTTTTCGACCAACCCACCGCATCGCGCCGCGACCGAGTTGCCAAGCATCGGGCAGATCGGCCGCCATGCGCTGAAGTACCGCATCGGCGAGGGCGGCCTGGGCACGGTCTATGCCGCCCACGACCCGATGCTGTCGCGCCTGATTGCAATCAAGACGGTGCAGGTGCAGGTGCCGGCGGCCGAGCGCGACGCCTTCAACGCGCTGTTCCTGAATGAAGCGCGCGCGGCCGCCAGCCTGGCGCACGCAAACATCGTGACCGTGTTCGACGCCGGCATCAGCAACGGCGACGCCTACATCGCTATGGAGCTGCTCAAGGGCGCCGACCTGCGGCAGTTGCGGCTCGAAGGCTGGCAGCCGACGCCGGTGCAGGCAGCGCAACTGGTGCGCCATGTGGCCGAGGCGCTGGCCTACGCCCATGCGCACGGCGTGATCCACCGCGACATCAAGCCGGCCAACATCTTCATGGTCGGGCGCAGCCAGCCGCGCGTGCTCGACTTCGGCATCGCGCGCGTCACCCACCGCCACGAGTTGCCACCGGAGCAAGAGGTGTCGGGCGGCTCGCCTTACTACATGGCGCCCGAGCAGGTGCTGCAGCAGCCGGTCGATGCGCGCTGCGACGTGTTCTCGCTCGGCGTCGTGCTGTACGAGCTGCTGGCCGGCGTGCGGCCGTTCCGCGGCGAGACGCTGGCGCAGATCCACCGCGCGGTGCTGGAGCAGCGGCCGCCACTGGCGAGCGAAGTGCGGGCTGCCGTGCCAAGGCCGCTGGCGCTGATTGCCGCACACGCCATGGCCACCGACCCTGACGGCCGCTATCCGTCGGCCAGCGCCATGGCGCGCGAACTGCAACAGTGGCTGGACACGCGCGCGCCAGGGGCAGCGGCAAGCACCGCTGCCGCGACCGGCCGGCTTGCCGGCGCGCAAGCCAGCCCGCTTGCGGGCCAACTGGCCGGTGCGCTGCCCGGCGCGCCCCGGCGGCGCTGGCCGGCCGCCGCACTGGCCGCGGGTGCCGCCACCGCCGTGGCCGTGCTGCTGGCGGGGGCAGCCGCCGCCTGGTTCGTACTGGCAGCGCGCGAGCCGCCCGCCAGCGTGCTGTCGTCGACGGAGCCAGCGACCCTGCCCAAGGGCCTGGTGCAGATCGACGTCAGCCCGTGGGCGCAGGTCGAGGTCGACGGTAGCGTCGTCGGCACGGCGCCGCCGCTGAACCAACTGGCATTGCCCGAAGGGCGGCACACGGTGACCTTGCGCCACGGCAATGCCACCCCGTACACGCAGCGGGTCGATGTCAGCGCCGGCCAGACGCAGGTGGTTCAGCACCGCTTCGGGCCCTGAGCCGGCGGGCCTCGGGCCGCAAGCTGGCGGCTGACCTTGACAGCGTCGAGCGCCCACCGAGAACTCGCCGGGTCGATGAGAAGTGCAAGCCCGTCGGGCGCCGGGGCTGGGCTGGCGTGACACGGTCTCGCCGGGGGCGAGGCTCACGCATAATTCCGCTCGCTTTGCCCTCCGCTGCCGATGCCACCTTCTGCCGACCCGCCGCCCTTCCGCCAGCCGCTGCGCGTGTACTGGGAAGACACCGACGCCGGCGGCGTGGTGTTCTATGCCAACTACCTGAAATTCTTCGAGCGCGCCCGCACCGAATGGCTGCGTTCGCTCGGCCACTCGCAGCAACAACTGCGCAGCGAGACCGGCGCCATCTTCATCGTCGCCGAGACCCATATCCGCTACCTGTGCCCAGCCCGGCTGGACGACCTGCTCGAGGTGAGCGTCGAGGTGCGTGAAACCGGCCGTGCGACGATGCTGATTGCGCAGCAGGCGTGGCGCGGAGCTGAGTTGCTGGCCGAGGGCACGATCCGCATCGGCTGCGTCGATGCCGAAACCCTGCGACCGCGCCGCATTCCGATCGATCTTTCTCTCCAGACCGCATGAACCAGGACCTCTCCATCATCACCCTCGTGCTGCACGCGAGCCTTGTCGTGCAGATCGTCATGGTCGGGCTGCTGATGGTCTCGCTGGCGAGCTGGAGCGTGATCTTCGGCAAGCTGTTCGCGCTGCGCGGCCTGCGCGCCGGCAACGACGAATTCGAGCGCGAATTCTGGGCCGGCAAGAACCTGAATGATCTGTACGCCAGCGCGGCGCAGAAGAACGCCGAGGCCTCGCCGATGGAGCGCATCTTCGCCTCGGGCATGCGCGAATTCATGAAGCTGCGCGAGCGCCGCGTCGCCGACGGCAGCGCGCTGCTCGACGGGGCCCGGCGCGCGATGCGGGCGAGCTACCAGCGCGAGCTCGACACCATCGAATCGAACCTGTCGTTCCTGGCCTCGGTCGGTTCGGTCTCGCCCTACGTCGGCC
>JANOVJ010000597.1:0-2380 GCA_031417295.1 bacterium
CACCCGAAACCCGCCCGCTTGACTGCCGCCGACTTCCACCCCGAGGTGCTGAAACTGTTCGACCAGTACGTGCACGGCGCACTCGACCGGCGCGGCTTTCTCGACAAGAGTTCGCGCTTCGCGGCAGCAAGCGGCACCACGGCGGCGGGTCTGCTCGCAGCGCTGTCGCCCGACTTCGCCTACGGCCAGAAGGTGCCGCCCACCGACGCGCGCATCAAGACCGAGCGCGTCGAGATTCCCGCCACCGGCGGCCACGGCAAGATCAACGCGCTCGTCGCGCGGCCGGCGAATGCCGCAGGTGCGCTGCCCGTCGTGCTCGTGATCCACGAGAACCGCGGCCTCAACCCGCACATCGAAGACATCGCACGCCGCCTTGCGGTGGACAATTTCATCGCCGTTGCACCCGACCTGCTGACCAGCGTCGGCGGCTACCCCGGCGACGAAGACAAGGCGCGCGACGCCTTCGGCAAGATCGACCAGGCCAAGGCACGCGAAGACTTTGCCGCTGCCGCCGCCTACGCCAGCAAGATCAGTGGAGGCAACGGTAAGCTCGGCGCGGTGGGCTTCTGCTACGGCGGCGGCATCGTCAACTTCCTCGCCACGCGCGTGCCCGAACTTGTGTGCGGCGCGCCCTACTACGGCCCGGCCCCGGCGCTCGACCAGGTAGCCAAGATCAAGGCCGAACTGCAAATCGTGTTCGCCGCCACCGACGAGCGTATCAACGCCATGTGGCCGCCGTATGAGACGGCGTTGAAAGCGGCCGGCACCAAGTTCGAAGCCCACTTCTACCCCGGCACCCAACACGGCTTCAACAACGACACCACGCCAAGGTTCGATGAGGCGCAGGCGAAGGTGGCTTGGGGACGGACCTTGGCGCTGTTCAATCGCACTTTGCGCGGCTGAGTCCCACCGAACCCTGTCCCCGTTCGTCCTGAGCTTGTCGAAGGACTGTCGCGGGCGCGGCGCGGCTCTCATGCCGCGCCCGGGGTTGCGGCGAGCGTGCGCTCAAGCACCATGCGCTGCGCGTGGCTGCCTCCCAGGCGCTCTGCGTCGGCGAGGCACTCGCGCAGGTGCTGGCGTGCCGCAGGGGCGTCACCCTGCATCAACACCGCCAGGCCCGCCGCCCAATGCAGCGCCACCGGCGCGCCAGCATGGCCCTTCTCGGCGATGCTGCGCAGGCGCGTGGTGACAGCCGCCAGCTCGCTGCGCTCACCTCGCGCCGCCGCCAGCATGGCAAGGTGGAACTCGGCGAAGACGTTGCCCCCGCCACCGAAGTGACGCTGCGCGTGGGCCGCGGCAGCCGGCCAGGGCAAACCATCCTGCCCGAGCAAGCGCAAGCGCCAGAGCATCGACACGGCATCGGTCATGCCCACCAGCGGCGGGGCAGCATCGAGCTGGCGCAGGGTGTGCTGCGTGAAGCGGGCGAAGGCGGCGGGGGCGCGGCCGAGATCGATCTCACACAGGCCGGCGTGCCAGTGCAGGTGGCCGAAGAGCAGCGCGTCGTCAGAGTAGCGGGGCAGCCAGGCGTCGATGAAAGCCAGGCCGGCAGCGGCGTCGTGGCGCTCAAAGTAGCCGTGCATCAGCACATGCGCAATGTTGCCGTTGGCGGGGCGCAGCGCGAAGCTGCGCTGAGCGTGCTCGACACCTTCGTCGAGCGCGCCGCCTTCGATGCAGGCCCAGCCCAGGTTCGTCAGCAGCCAGGCGTGGTCGGCCGGATAGTGCGGGCGCAACTGGCGCACGTAGGCCAGGCGCGCTTCGTTGTGGTCAAGCCGGCCACTGAAGGCGAAAAGGCCGAAGGCGCCGCAGGGCGCAGCGGCGATGAGGGCATCGGTGTGCCACTGCGCGGCGTGCACCAGCGCCGCTTCGAGGGCGGCGGCCGAGCGGCCTTGCACCAGGTGCCTGAGCACGGCCACATGTGAGCGCTCGCGCTCACTGGCCGCGGTCGCATGCTGCTGCGCGAGTTCGATGGCGGGCCCGACCTCGGCGCGGCGCAGGTACACCGCGGCGTGTAGGGCGCGCAGCGCGTGGGCCAGCGCGAAATCGGGCGCCGCGCGAAGCGCGTCGTCGAGCGCGGGGCCGACACCAGGCCAGGCGTGCAAGTAGGCGTCGACGGCACGGTTGTAGGCGTGCGCTGCGTCCGGCGACGGGCAGGTGAGTGGCAGGCCAAGGGCGTCATTCATGGTTGCCGCCTGCTACATCACCGCGCCCAACTGCCACGGCACGAATTCGTTCTGCCCGTAGCCGTGCAACTCGCTCTTGGTCTTGCGGCCTGACGCGGTTTCGAGCATCAAGCGGAAGATGCGCTCGCCGGACGCATCGACGGTCTCGACGCCTTCGACGATCCCGCCGCAATCGATATCGATGTCTTCCTGCTGCTTGG
>JANOVJ010000598.1:0-12639 GCA_031417295.1 bacterium
GCCGCCGCACCGGCCGCGCCGTCGAAGTAGTGGTCCAGCATGGCTGCGCTGCCGCCGCCTGCGCCTGCCACGCCGTCTTCCATTGCCGCGTGCACGGCAATCGCTTCGCAGTAGGCCTTCCACGCGGCCGAGAAGCCGGCCACGTCGCCGATCTCGGCCAGCGGGGTCAGCACCCTGGACAAGTCGTTGCGCAGCACCTCGTGGTAGTTGCGCATCAGGGCGGGCACGGAGGCTTCGGGTTCAGTCATGTCGGGCTCCTTGGGTGGGGCAGTGGCGATGGAATGCAGTGTGCGCATCGTCGTCGCGGAAGTCGTTCAACGGGTGTTCAACGTTGTTAAACGTGTGGCCTCGGCGCCGTGGCGGCGGTGCTTTAAGCTTCACGCCCGTGGGCCCCGCCGGGGTCGTTGAAGGAACGGGGTTGCCGAGCAGCGCACGCATCAACGCACCGGCCGAGCCGCTACGCTTCGGGCCCGGCGGCCGCTTCGAGTTGCGGCCCGCCGAGTACCGCCTGCTGGTGGACGGCCAGCCCGCCACGCTGGGCGGCCGTGCGCTGGACCTGCTGCTGGCGCTGGCCGCGCGGCCGGCCAAGCTGCTGACCAAGAGCGCGTTGCTGGACCTCGTGTGGCCAGGCCTCGTCGTCGAGGAAGGCAACCTGCGGGTGCAGATCAACACGCTGCGTCGGCTGCTCGGCGAAGACGCCATCGCCACCGTGCCCGGCCGAGGCTACCGTTTCATCGCGGCCGTGCTGGCCGAACCGGACGCGGCAGTGCCGGCCGTGGCGCCGACGCTGGAGCCTGCCTCCGCTCGCTCCGCAGCCGCAGTAACGGCGCAGCGCCTGTTCGGCCGCGACGCCGACCTGGCTCAGCTGGAAGCGGCGCTGCGTGCGGCGAGCGGCTGCATCACGCTGGTCGGCACGCCCGGCGTCGGCAAGAGCAGCCTGGCGCGCCATGCATTGGTCCGCTGGGCCGGGCGCAGCGCGTGGGTCGACCTGGCCCCGCTGACCGAGGGCGGCCAGGTGGCCGGCGCCATCGCCCGCGCGCTGGGCGGGCAGTTGGACGAAGGCGACGCGGTGCCCCAGGTGCTGCGCCTGCTGCCGGCGGACCCACCGTTGCTGCTGGTGCTGGACAACGCCGAACACCTGATCGAGCACTGCGCCGAATGGGCTGCGCACCTGCAAGCCGCGCCGAAGCTGCACCTGCTGGTGACGAGCCAGCTCCCGCTTGCCGTGACCGGCGAACAGGTGCTGCGCCTGGCGCCGCTGCACGTCGCCGAAGGCGTGGACGGGCCCGACCCGCAGGAGGGCGCGGTGGCGATGCTGATCGATCGCATCGCCGCGGCCGACAGCCGCTTCGAGGTGACGCGCGCGTCGCTGCCGCTGCTGGCCTCCCTGTGCCGGCAGCTCGACGGCCTGCCGCTGGCGCTGGAGATGGCCGCCGCGCGCGTGCCGCTGATGGGCCTGCAAGCCGTGCACGATGCGCTGGCCGAGCGCTTTGCGCTGCTCTCGCGCGGCCGCCGCGATTCACCGGCGCGCCACCGCACGCTGCACGCCGCGCTGGACTGGAGCTACGGGCTGCTGGCCGAACCGGAGCAGCGGCTGTTCCGCGCGCTCGGCGTGTTTGCCGGCGGCTTCACGCTCGACCTCGCGGTGACGCTGACCACCGACGAACACGTAGCCCGCTGGGACGTGGTCGATGGCCTGGCCACGCTGGCCGAGCGCTCGCTCGTCAGCGTCAACGGCGAAGACCCGCCACGCTACCGGCTGCTGGAAACGATGCGCGCCTACGCACTGGAGAAGCTGGCCGCGCCAGGCCCGCAGGCCGCGGACGAGAGCCCCTCGCTGCGGCGGCGTCACGCCGCGGCGGTGCTGGCGCTGTTCACGCGCGGCGAATCGGACGCGCAGTGCCTGGCCGAGATGGACAACGCGCGCGAAGCCTTCCTTTGGGCGCGCGACCAGGAGCGGGCCGTGGCGGTGCAGCTGAGCGCCCGCGTCGCTCATGAGACCGGCTTCACCGTCTGGCGCCAGGAGGTGACGGAGTGGATGCTGTCGCTGCAGCCCGCGATGCAAGGCCCGCTCGGGCAGGACTTGCCGTTGCAGACACAGGCCTTCTGGTGGGCGATGCTGGCCTATGTGCTGAACGTGCGCCGCGACCCGGCCGCCCGGCCCGCCGCGAAGCGGGCGGTGTCGCTGTGGCGGCAGCTCGACAAGCCGGGCGACCTGCAGGCGGCACTGGGCGCCTGGGTGCGCGCCATCACCGAGCCGGGGCCCGAACTCGACGAGGCCTGCGACCAGTTGCGGCAGTCGGAGGCCGCCGTCGGCGACTCGCCCCGGGCTCGGCTGCGGGTGCAAGGTGCCCTGGCCGAAGCGGCGCGCGTGCGGGGCGACACCCTGGCGCTGCTGGCCTGCCGCGAGCAGGAGCTGCTGATGTCGAACGAGCTGGGCTGGGG
Source organism: bacterium (assembly GCA_031417295.1). Taxonomy (GTDB): domain Bacteria; phylum Pseudomonadota; class Gammaproteobacteria; order Burkholderiales; family Burkholderiaceae_C; genus CAIKUF01. The sequence goes on from JANOVJ010000598.1 coordinate 2,446, forward strand.
CGACATGGCGCAGGCGGCCGAGAGCAACGTCTGCGCGGCGCTGCTCGAGCTCGGCCGCCATGTCGAGGCGGCCGAGCGGGGCAGGGCGCTGCTGCAACGCATCGACGCCGACGGCGGCGACACCGGTGAGGCCAACGGCAACCTGCCCTGGGCGTTGAATGGGCTGGTCGAAGCGCTGGTCTCGCTGGGCCGCCTCAACGAGGCGCGGGTGCTGGTGCCCCGCTCGCTGGCTGCGGGCCGGCGCTTCGGCACCACCGTGGCCTGGCAAGGCATCCTGCTGCTGGCGGCGGCACAGCAGCGCTTCAACGCGGCTGGCCGTCTGGTCGGCCATGTGAGCCGCGTGTGGACTGCGCGCGGTGCCTCGCCGGACCGTGACGAACTGGCGCGGTGGGCGCTTGTCAAGGCGGCGGTGGAGGCCAGCCTGGGTGCAGCGACCGCCGCCGCTCGGGCAGCGGAAGGCCGAGGCCTGAGCGACGAGGCCGCCGCGGCGCTGGCGGTGCGGGAAGCAGACTGAGTCTTCTTTGAGCGCTCGGGATCAGGCGCGACACTGCAAAGCCCCCCGGCGCTGGCGGTGGCTGGCCGGGTACGGCCGCGGCGGCCCCGGCATCGGGAGCGTCAGCCGCGCCGAGCCGCTTCGATCGCGGCGATGTCGATCTTTCTCATCCCCATCATGGCTTCGAACGCGCGCTTCGCCGCCGCTCGATCGGGATCGGCGATCGCAGCCATCAGGGCGCGTGGCGTGATCTGCCACGACAGGCCCCACTTGTCCTTGCACCAGCCGCATTCACTTTCCTGGCCGCCGTTTCCGACGATCGCGTTCCAAAGGCGGTCGGTTTCGGCCTGGTTGTCGGTCGCTACCTGGAACGAGAACGCCTCGGTGTGCTTGAACGCCGAGCCCCCGTTCAGGCCGAGACAGGGCATGCCCATCACCGTGAACTCGACCGTCAAGACATCGCCCTGCTTGCCCGCCGGATAGTCGCCAGGCGCGCGATAGACAGCGCCCACCGCGCTGTCCGGGAACGTCTCGGCGTAGAACTTCGCGGCGTCCAGCGCGGTGCCGTCGTACCAGAGACAAATCGTGTTTTTGCTGACCATCTTGGTTTTCCTGAATTGGCACAGCCCCATGCATTCAAGCCGCGAGGGCCGCCATGCTCACCCGCGCCGCTGCCGCGCCAGGCGAATGCTTGGGCCGATCTTATGCCGCGGCCGCGGCCGCGAACACGCGCGAAAGCGCGTCGATGAGCTGCTTGTCGGTGTAGACCAGGGGGTCGTCCAGATTCTCGACCATCCCCTTCATCGTCAGCACACCGATGGTCGACATCCATGCCAGAAAGGCCAGCAGGCGCGGCTCGACAGCGGCGCGGCCGGGCCGCTTCTTGCGTTCGTCGGCGAGGCGCTTGGTTGCGCCGGCAAGCCACAGATCGTTGAGCGGGCGGATGCGCGCGAACTGCTGCTCGTCGAAATGCATGGCGCCTTGGCCGGCGACCTGTCCATGCAGGAACGCCAGGCGGAAGTCATCCAGGCGCGGCGCAAAGGCCGTGATCGATGCACGCAGGATCGCAGCGAGTGCATCGGCCCCGCTGGTAGTGACCTCCACCGCATCGTGCACGGCGTGGGCTTGCGCCTGCAGGCTGCTCAACACGAGTTCGAACAGCAAGGCGTCCTTCGAGGCAAAGTAGTAGTACAGCGCCGTCTTCGACACGCCAACCGCCTTGGCCACCGCGTCAAGCGTCGTGCCTGCAATGCCTTCGCGCAGCAGCACCGCTCGGGCGGCTTCAAGGATTTCGTCGCGCGATCGATCGCGCCGACGCTCGCGGCGTGCCGTGCGCAAGGCGAGCACGGGGTCGGTGACGGGTGGGGCGGTGCGCTTGTGGGATGGCATGGCGTGGCTGCGGTCGGCGGCAAATTTCTTGTACTTGGCGATCACTAAATATACCAGCAATCTTAAATTTGACCGTTGGTAGATATTGCCGCTATGCTGCGCTCGACACGTCGCACCTCGTCGACACAAACCCGGTGCGGCGAGTCGCTGTTTCAACTCGCCGATGCCCCCGGCGCACTGACCCGCGCTGACCCGCGCCGCCTTGAGGAGACCTGCACCGTGGACAAGCTGAGCCTGCAAGACCCGCTGTTTGCCACCTACGCAATTGCCGCCACGCTGACGATCCTGAAAGCCCTGAGCATGTCGTGGCTGACGGTCGTGCGAATGACGGCTGCCAAGGGCGGATTCCGCTCGCCGGAAGACCTGCGCAAGACGCCATTGAATCCGGCGCCCGACCCGAAACAACTCGAACCGAACGAGCGCGTCGAACGTATTCGGCGCATTCACCTGAACGACCTGGAGAACCTGCCTTTCTTCCTCGTCGCGGGCTTTCTCTACGTGCTCACGCAGCCCTCGCTGCTGCTGGCGCAGGTGCTGCTGTATGGCTACGTGGTCTCACGCTTGCTGCACTTTCTGGCCTACCTCACGGCCCGAACCCACGACATGCGCGCCGCGCTGTGGACGGTGGGGTCGCTGATCCTTATCTACATGACTGTGCGAACCTTGCTTGTCGCCCTCGGCCAGTGATTCGGCATGGCGCCGCGGCAGCCTTGCAATGACCGCCCGTTCGTACATCATGCTGGGGATTGAGGCGGGTTGGTTGGGCGGGCGGTTGCCAGCCCACTGGGGACACCACGCCAGACGCGCGCCAGGAGACAAGCGATGACCGATCTGTTCTCGATGCTGACGGAGCTGTTCTCCTCCGACCCGCCGCCCGAATTGCTGGGCCATCGCATCCAGCAAAGCCTGCAGGTGATTTTGGCCGGCCTGGACGAGCGCGACACGCTGTCCGGCGCGGACACAGAGACGCTGCGGCGCGAGCTGCGCATGCTGCTCAAGCTCGAACGGATCCAGATCGCTGCCACCGAGATGGACAAGTCAGAGCAGGTGCTGCAGTACATGCTGCGCCCGAGCATGGAAGACTGCCTGAACCTGTGGTTCGGCAAGTCGGAGCAGACCGATCAGGAAGTCTCCACCCGCTTCGGTGCCGACGTGGACCTGGCGTCCAAGGGGCACTTCGACCACTGGGCGCTGGATGTCGAGCACCCGCGGCTGCTGGTGGCGCTGGTCATCATGCTCGACCAGTTTCCGCGCAACATGTACCGCGACACGGCGCAGATGTATGCCTGCGATGCGCGCTGCCGCGACCTGGTGAAGCGCGGGCTGCGCGCCGGCGTGAGCGAACGCCTGCGCCCGATCGAGCGCGTCTTCCTGTGTCTGGTGCTGACCCACTCCGAGGAGTTGCACGACCAGCACTTGTGCATGGACGAGTGGGGCCGCGCGATGACCGAGCTGGAATCGGACGACCCGCTGAATGCCTTTCACGAGATCTTCCACCGGCATGTCGCCGTGATCCAGCGCTTCGGCCGCTTTCCCCACCGCAACAAGGTTCTGCAGCGGGCGAACTCCACGGCGGAGGACGACTTCCTTAACAACAGCACGTTCCGCTTCGACCTGCCGCTGGTACGCGACGCCGACGGCGCCTTCGTCTTCGCCGGCACGGTGAAAAAGCGCACCGTGAAACTGCTCGACCACGAGTACCAGACCCTGCTGCCCGATGCCGACGAGGCGCCGCAGGGCGCCTTCGAGTTCAAGTACCTGGGGCCGGACAAGGTTTTCACCAAGACGCAAGAGCAGCTCAAGAAGCAGGGCTACATCCGCATCGGCGACAGCGTGCCGGACTTCCATGCCGAGACCAGCATGGGCCCGATCGACTTCCACGAGTTCATCGGCGATTCATGGTGTGTGCTCTTCTCGCACCCGGCCGACTTCACGCCGGTGTGCACCACCGAGTTCGGGGCCACGGCCAAGCTCGCGCCCGAGTGGCACGCGCGCGGCACCAAGGTCATCGGCCTGAGTGTCGACAGCGCCGAAGACCACGCACGCTGGATCGCCGACATCAACGAGACGCAGCACACCACGGTGAACTTTCCGATCATCGCCGACCGGGACCGCCGTGTGGCGATGCTCTTCGGCATGCTCGACCCGACGACGTTCCGCCACGGCAGCGGCATCGGCGAGACCATGACCGTGCGCAGCGTGTTCATCATCTCGCCGGCCAAGCGGGTCGAACTGATGATCACCTACCCGGCCTTCATCGGCCGCAATTTCGACGAGATCCTGCGCGTGCTGGATGCGCTGCAGCTCTCTGCAAAGTACCGGGTGGCGACGCCGGTGAACTGGCGGCCCGGGGAAGACACGGTTGTGCTGCCGTTCATCACCGACGAAGAGGCCGAGCGCATGTTCGCCGACCAGGGCGGCGTGCGCAAGGTGCGCTCATACCTGCGCTACGTGCGCGATCCGTCGCTGCGCTGCCTCTGACCCCCCGGCGCGCCGTCGGCGCTTCAGCGTTGGCGGTACTGCTGCGCCCCGAACAGCGCCTCGCGCGCCTTGTCGTCCACCAGCGGCTTGCGCTGCGCTGCCAGCACTTCCACGCCACGCTGCACCGCTGGCCTCGCAGCGATCTCGTCGAACCAGCCTTTCAGGTGCGGGTGGTCGTTCCAGTCGATGCCCTGGTTCTTCCACGAGCGCAGCCAGGGGAAGATGGAGATGTCAGCAATCGTGTACTCGGGCCCGGCGATGTACTTGCTCTTGGCGAGGCGCTTGTTCATCACGCCGTAGAGCCGCTTGGCCTCGTTCGTGTAGCGATCGATCGCGTACGGAATCTTCTCGGGTGCGTAGAGCCGGAAGTGGTGCGCCTGGCCGAGCATCGGGCCCACGCCGCCCATCTGGAACATCAGCCATTCGAGCACGCTGTACTTGCCGCGCGTGTCGGCGGGCAGGAACTTGCCGGCCTTGGCCGCGAGGTAAAGCAGGATCGCGCCCGACTCGAACAGTGAGATCGCCTTGCCGTCGGGCCCGTGCGGGTCGACGATGGCCGGAATGCGGTTGTTCGGGCTGATCGCCAGGAACTCGGGCTTGAACTGGTCGCCGGCGCCGATGTCGATCGCCGTCACGTGGTAGGGCAGGCCGCACTCCTCCAGCATGATGTGCACTTTGTGACCATTGGGCGTGGCCCACGAATACACTTCGATCATCATCCGCCTCTCGTGGGCGCCGTCGGCACCCTGGGCCGCAACTCTAGACCATCCGCCCCCACCATGCTCGATGCCTTGAAGCGCTGGATTGCCGGCGGGCCCGACGGGCCCGACTGGCCGGCGGTGGCCGATTGGGCTCGCCAGCGCGGGGGCCAGTTCAAGCGTGCGCACGACGACGCCGGCTTCGTGATCGACGGCCTGCTCGACGGCCGCGCCTGGCGGCTCGAATGGGGCCCGCCGCAGCGCGCCTACATCGAAGGCCATGAACTGCGCTTGCGCATGGAGCTTGGCCTGTCGCAAGACTTGCAGATGCTGCTGATGTCGCGGGCGTTGATGGAAACGCTGGAGCGCCAGACCTTCGAGCGCTACACCGAGCAGATGCAGACCCACATCGACGTCGCGACGCCGGAAGAGATGCGCTGGCTGGCGATGTTTCCGAAGGTGCCGCTCGGCGTGGACAACAAGGACGTGAAGCGCCGCTTCGCCGCCGTGGCAGCATCGCCGACGATGGCCGCCGCCTGGATTGCGGGGCCGCTGGCGGAGCGGCTGGCCGAAGTCGCGCGCAGCCCGCTGCCGGCCGAGACGCCGCTGGTGCTGATGACGCTGCGCGGGCGCGCCTACCTGCGGCTGCAACTCGCCGAGCCCGACGTGGCCACGATCGAGGCGATGGTCAATCTGTTCGAGGCCGCTGCGGCGCAAGCCGTGCGCGTGACCGGCGGGCCGCACGAGGGCCCCGACGCCTGGCCGAGCACGGCCTCGACGGCGTGGCAGACGCAGCTTCAGCCGGAGGCGGCGAAGGAGTGAGCGAGCAGCGGCAGCGCGGTGTCGCCGCGCTCGACGGCGTGCTCGCCGCAGTGATCGAGCGCTACCGCGCTCGCCACCCTGCCAGCGCGCGGCAGCTCGACGATGCGGCCGAAGTCATGCCCGGCGGCAACACGCGCAGTGTGCTGTTCCAGGCCCCGTTCCCGCTGGCGATGGTGCGCGGCGAGGGCTGCTGGCTGTGGGACGCCGACGGCCACCGCCTGCTCGACGCGCTGGGCGAGTTCACGGCTGGCCTCTATGGGCATTCCGCAGCGCCCATCCGCGAGGCGATCGTCGCCGCGCTCGAAGGCGGCCTCAGCCTCTCGTCGCACACCTTGCGCGAGGTCGAGCTGGCGCGCGAGATCGTGCAGCGCTTCTCCTCGATGGCGCTGCTGCGCTTCACCAACAGCGGCACCGAGGCCAACCTGCTCGCGCTGGCCGCGGCGCTGGCGCACACCGGGCGGCGCAAGGTGCTGGTGTTCGAGGGCGCGTACCACGGCGGCGTGCTGGCCTTCGGCGGCGCCAGCGGCGCGGTGAACGTGCCGCACGAATGGCTGCGCGTGCCCTACAACGATCTCGATGCCGCCGCGGCCTTCGTGCAGCGTGAAGGCGATGCATTGGCAGCGATCCTCGTCGAGCCGATGCTCGGCGCGGGTGGCTGCATCCCCGGCACGCCAGAGTTCCTGCACGGCCTGCGCCGGCTGGCCACCGAAAGCGGCGCCTTGCTCGTGCTCGACGAAGTGATGACCTCGCGCCTGGCCCCCGGTGGCCGCCAGTCGCAGCTTGGCCTGGTGCCCGACCTCACGACATTGGGCAAGTATTTCGGTGGCGGCCTCTCGTTCGGCGCCTTCGGCGGCCGGCGCGACGTGATGGAACGCTTCGATCCGCGCCGCCCCGATGCGCTGGGCCACGCCGGCACCTTCAACAACAACGTGCTGACCATGGCCGCCGGCCTGGCTGGCCTGCGCCAGCTCTGGACGCCTGCGGCCATCGAGGCGCTGAACCGGCGTGGCGAGCGGCTGCGCGAGCGGTGCAATGCGCTGTTTCAGGTGCGCGGTGTGGCGCTCCAAGTCAGCGGCCTCGGCTCGGTGATGAACCTGCACGCCACCAACCGCCCGCTGCGCAGCGCGGCGGACCTTGCGGGCAGCGACATGCGGGTCAAGGATCTGCTCTTCTTCGCCCTGGTCGAACGCGGCGTCTTCATCGCGCGGCGTGGGCTCATCGCGTTGTCGCTTCCGTTCGGCGACGCGGAGGTGGCGCTGTTCGTTGCGGCGCTTGACGACGCGCTGGCGGCGCACCAGGGGCTGTGGCCGCTCATGGATTGAACTCCGAGCCCGGGCCGGCTTGCGCGATCCCGAAGCATCCGACCCCCGTCGGCCGCATCGTCAAGGCATCTGCGGATCGAGATCATCTACAATCTGACCTGTCTGGTCAGGATTCGGAGGTCGAGATGCAAACATGGCAGATGCAGGAAGCCAAGGCGCGATTGTCCGAGGTGGTCAAGCGGGCTGAGGTTGACGGCCCGCAGGACATCACGCTCCATGGCCGTTCGGTTGCGGTGGTGCTCTCGCGTGCGACCTTCGAGCGCCTGTCGGGGCAAAGGGCTTCGGTGGTCGATTTCATGCAGGCTTCGCCACTGTTCGGGCTCGATGAGTCGCTGGTGTTCGAGCGTGACGGGAGCCTGACGCGTGAGTTGGACCTGTGAGCTACCTGATCGATACGAACGTCCTGTCGGAACTTCGCCGCAAGAAGCCTGAGCCGAACGTGACGCAATGGTTCGCACGGCGGCCGGCCGGCACCTTGTACCTGAGCGTGCTGACGCTGGGCGAAATCCGCAAAGGCATCGAGGCTCTGCCGGACTCGTCGCGCCGACTTGCCTTGCTCGACTGGCTGGAAACTGAACTGCCGGCCTTCTTTTCGGGCCGCATCCTGCCGATCGACTTGGCCGTTGCCGACCGATGGGGCCGGCTCGTGGCCCAAGCCGGCAGGCCGCTGCCGGCGATTGACAGCCTGCTGGCAGCGACCGCGTCGCAACATGGCTTGACCTTCGTGACCCGGAACCTGCGCGACGTGCAAGGGCTGGGTGTGCAGGTCATCAATCCCTGGGACGACTGATCGGCAGCGCGCGCCCGCCCACCGGCGCAGTGACGATCCGGCTCAGGCTTGCCGGCTCAGGCGTACTTGCCCAACTCCATCTTCGCGATCGCATTGCGGTGCACTTCGTCCGGCCCGTCGGCAAAGCGCAAGGTGCGCGCCGCGGTGTAGAAGTAGGCAAGCGGGAAGTCCTGGCACATGCCGGCGCCGCCGTGCACCTGCATGGCCCAGTCGATCACCTGGCAGGCCATCTGCGGCGCCACGACCTTGATCATCGCGATCTCCGACTTGGCGGTCTTGTTGCCGGCCACGTCCATCAGCCATGCGGTCTTCAGCGTCAGCAGGCGCGCCATGTCGATCTTGCAGCGCGCTTCGGCGATGCGCTCGCGGGTGACGCCCTGTTCGGCCACCGGCCGGCCGAACGCGACGCGCTCGGTGGCGCGCTTGCACAGCAGTTCGAGCGTACGTTCGGCCAGGCCGACGAGCCGCATGCAGTGGTGGATGCGCCCCGGCCCGAGCCGGCCCTGCGCGATCTCGAAGCCGCGGCCCTCGCCGAGCAGGATGTTGCTCGCCGGCACGCGCACGTTCTCGAACAGCACCTCCATGTGGCCGTGCGGCGCGTCGTCGTAGCCGAACACTTGCAAGGGCCGCAGGATCTTGATGCCCGGCGTGTCGGCGGGCACGAGGATCATCGATTGCTGCGAATGGCGCGGCGCGTCGGGGTCGGTCTTGCCCATGAAGATGTAGATCTTGCAGCGCGGATCGCCGGCGCCGGAGGTCCACCACTTGCGGCCGTTGATCACGTAGTCGTCACCATCGCGCTCGATGCGGGCCGCGATGTTGGTTGCGTCCGATGACGCCACCGCCGGCTCCGTCATCGCGAACGCGCTGCGGATCTCGCCCGCCAGCAGCGGCTCCAGCCAGCGCTGCTTGTGCTCGGCGCTGCCGTAGCGGGCAATGGTTTCCATGTTGCCGGTGTCGGGCGCCGAACAGTTGAACACTTCGCTGGACCAAGGCACGCGGCCCATGATCTCGGCCAGCGGCCCGTAGTCCTGGTTCGACAGGCCGGGGCCGTGCTCGGCCTCGCGCGCGGTGCCGTCGGCGCTCGGCGGCAGGAACAGGTTCCACAGGCCTTGCGCCCGCGCCTTGGGCTTGAGTTGCTCGATCACCTGGATTGGCGTCCAGCGCTTGCCCGCTGCGGTGTTGGCCTCGATCTCGGCGTGGTACGCGGCCTCTGCGGGATAGACGTGCTCGTCCATGAAGCGCAGCAACTGCGCCTGGAGTTCGAGCGTGCGCGGGGAGTAGGCGAAGTCCATGTGATTTCCTTCGTGTCGTTGAGATTCAGTCGGTCTGCGCGAATTGCCAGCCCATGTCGGCCAGCGTTTTGGTGCCGGCGCTCGACTCCGCGGCCTGCGTGCTCGCCGCCGTGCCGTCGCGCGCCCGCTTGACGATGCCTTGCAGGATCGCCGCCAGGCGGAACAGGTTGTAGGCCATGTAGAAGTTCCAGTCGCTCATCACGCCCTCGACCGCGCCCGGCGCGGTGCGGCCGGTGCGCTCGCAGTAACGCTGCACGTAGGCCGCTTCACCGGGAATGCCCAGCGCGGCCAGGTCGAGCCCGCCGAGACCGCGGAACAGGCCGGGCGGGATGTGCCACGACATGCAGTGGTAGCTGAAGTCGGCCAGCGGATGGCCGACGGTCGAGAGCTCCCAGTCGAGCACGGCGAGGATGCGCGGCTCGGTCGGGTGGAACATCAGGTTGTCGAGCCGGAAGTCGCCATGTACCACCGACACCTGCGAGGGGTCGCGCGCGCTGCTGGGGATGTTCGCTGGCAGCCAGGCCATCAGCGAATCCATCGCGGCAATGGGCTCGGTGGCCGAGGCCACGTACTGCTTGCTCCAGCGCCCGATCTGGCGCTCGAAGTAGTTGCCCGGCTTGCCGTAGTCGGCCAGCCCCACGGCCTGCACATCGACGCTGTGCAGCGCCGCGATCACGCGGTTCATCTCGTCGTAGATCGCGCCGCGCTCGGCCTGGCCCATGCCGGGCAGCGACTGCTCCCACAGCACCCGGCCCGGCATGCACTCCATCACGTAGAAGGCGCGGCCGATCAGCGCTTCGTCTTCGCACAGCAGCAGCATCCTGGGCACCGGCACGTCGGTCGCGGCGAGCGCGCTCATCACCCGGAACTCGCGCTCGATCGCGTGCGCCGACGCGAGCAGCTT
>JANOVJ010000599.1:0-2811 GCA_031417295.1 bacterium
GGTGCTGCGGCCGGAGGCGAAGCCGAACTGTGGCAGGCGCTCGCGCGCGGTGGCGTCGAGGCTGAACGCGCCGTCGCGGGCGAGTTGCGCGCCGAACAGTTCGCGCGTGCGCGCGCCATCGCGACCGAGCAGGTCGAACACGAAGCGCTCGAAGTTCGAGGCCTTCGAGATGTCCATCGAGGGGCTCGATGTTTCATGCGTTTCGGAAGCGCCGCGCACACGGTAGGTGCCGCTGCGGAAGAACTCGTCGAGCACGTTGTTCTCGTTGGTGGCCAGCACGAGGTGGCGGATCGGCAAGCCCATCATCCGCGCCACGTGGCCGGCGCAGATGTTGCCGAAATTGCCGGAGGGGACGGCGAAGCTCACCGCTTCATCGTTCGACTTCGTCGCCTGGAAGTAACCCGCGAAGTAGTACACGACCTGCGCCAGCAGGCGCGCCCAGTTGATCGAGTTGACCGTTCCGATGCGGTGGTGGCGTTTGAACTCGAGGTCGTTGGAGACCGCCTTGACGATGTCCTGGCAATCGTCGAACACGCCTTCGACTGCGATGTTGTGGATGTTCGCGTCTTGCAGGCTGAACATCTGCGCCTGCTGGAACAGGCTCATGCGGCCGTGCGGCGAGAGCATGAAGACGCGCACGCCGCGCTTGCCGCGCAAGGCGTACTCGGCCGCGCTCCCCGTATCGCCGGAGGTCGCGCCCAGGATGTTCAGCGTCTCGCCGCGGCGGGCCAGCTCGTACTCGAACAGGTTGCCGAGCAACTGCATCGCCATGTCCTTGAAGGCGAGCGTCGGGCCGTTGGAGAGGGCTTCAAGCCACAGCCCAGTGCCGATCGGCTTCAGCGGCACGATCTCGGGCGTGCCGAAGATCGCGGCGGTGTAGGTCTTGTCGACGAGTGCGCGCAGATCGGCGGCAGGGATGTCGTCGATGTAGAGCGAGAGGACTTCGAAGGCCAACTCGGCGTAACTCAAGCTACGCCACTCAGCGAGCGTGGCCTTGTCGACTTTCGGGTAGCTTGCCGGCAGGTACAGGCCGCCATCCGGCGCCAGGCCCTCGAGCAGGATTTCGCAGAAGCGGCGCGGCGTGTCGTCGCCCCGCGTGCTGAGGTACATCAACTTGCCTCCCGCCGGGCCGCCCCAAGGCAGGCAAGCGCCCCCACGGGGGGCAGCGAAGCGGCAGCGCCGCAAGCTTGGGGGCTCAACTCAGTTCTTCCTTGCGAATCCGCACGATGGGCGCCAGGACGGTAGGCAGCGCCTGCATCTGCGCGATCGCCTCGTTCATCCGCCCTTCCACCGTGTCGTGGGTCAGGATGATCACGTCGGTCTGCTTCTCGCCCTCGGCCGACTCGCGCTGCAGCAGCGCGTCGATCGAAATGTCGCGCTCGGCCAGGATGCCGGTGATGCGCGCCAGCACGCCGGCCTGGTCGGCCACCTGCAGACGCAGATAGAAGGCGGTCACGACTTCGGCCATCGGCAGAATCCGCGTGTCCTGCATCGCCCCCGGCTGGAACGCCAGGTGCGGCACGCGCTGCTCCGGGTCGGCGGTGTGCAGGCGGGTGATGTCGACCAGGTCGGCGATCACCGCCGAGGCGGTGGGTTCGGCGCCTGCCCCCTTGCCATAGTGCAGCGTGCTGCCGACCGCGTCGCCGTGCACCACCACCGCGTTCATCGCGCCCTCGACGTTGGCGATCAGGCGCTTGGCCGGTATCAGTGTCGGGTGCACGCGAAGTTCGATGCCTTCGGCACGTCGCTTGGTGATGCCGAGCAGCTTGATGCGGTAGCCGAGCTGCTCGGCGTAGCGGATGTCGGCACCTTGCAACCGGGTGATGCCCTCGACGTACGCCTTGTCGAACTGCACCGGGATACCGAAGGCGATCGCGCACATGATCGTCGCCTTGTGCGCGGCGTCGATGCCCTCGATATCGAAGGTTGGGTCCGATTCAGCGTAGCCCAGACGCTGCGCTTCCTTCAGCACGACGTCGAAGTCGAGGCCCTTGGCGCGCATCTCCGACAGGATGAAATTCGTGGTTCCGTTGATGATGCCGGCGATCCACTCGATGCGGTTCGCGGTGAGCCCCTCGCGCAGCGCCTTGATGATCGGGATGCCACCGGCCACCGCCGCCTCGAACGCCACCATCACGCCCTTCTCGCGCGCCGCCGCGAAGATTTCGGTGCCGTGAACCGCGAGCAAGGCCTTGTTCGCCGTCACCACATGCTTGCCGGCGGCAATGGCCTCCATCACCAGCGTGCGCGCGATGCCGTAGCCACCGATCAGCTCGATGACGATGTCGATGGCCGGGTTGGCGATCACCTGCCGCGCATCGGCGACCACGCGCACGCCGTCACCGACCAGGGTCTTGGCACGCGCGGTGTCGAGGTCGGCCACCATCGTGATCTCGATCCCGCGCCCGGCGCGGCGGCGGATTTCTTCCTGATTGCGGCGCAGCACCGTGAAGGTGCCGCTGCCAACGGTGCCGATGCCGAGGAGGCCGACTTGAATGGGTTGCATGAAAAGAATCCGGCTCAATGGGAGTGGCGTTTGCGGTAGTGGCCGAGGAAGCGCGCGATGCGCGCGATGGCGTCGGTCAGGTCGTCGGAGTTGGGCAGGAAGACGACGCGAAAGTGGTCGGGCTGGGCCCAGTTGAAGCCGGTGCCCTGGACGATCAACACCTTCTCCTCGGCGAGCAACTCGTAGGCGAATTGCTGGTCGTCGGCGACCGGGTACATCTTCGGGTCGAGGCGGGGGAACATGTACAGCGCCGCCTTCGGCTTGACGACGCTGACGCCGGGGATCTCGCTCAGCAGCTTGTAGGC
>JANOVJ010000600.1:0-9903 GCA_031417295.1 bacterium
CGCGCCGGCCAGCCTGATCTGCTGCAGCGTGACGGCGCCGGGGCCCTGGTTGCGCAGCGTCAGCGATCGAGCCGACGGCGCGGCCCCGACGCTCACGTCACCGAAGGCCAGCGCCGTCGTCGCCGGCACCCAGGCCAGCACTGGCGAGGCGGCCACGCCGCTGCCGCTCAGGCTCACGCGGTGCGGCGAACCGGCGGCGTTCGAGACCACGCTCACGCTGCCCGTCAGCGCGCCCTCAGTGGCGGGCGTGAACGTGACCGCCAGCGTGCAGGCGGCGCCCGCCGCCAGACTCGTGCCGCATTGATGGCTGACGCCGAACCCGGCCGTCGCGGCGATGCCGGCAACGCTCAAGGCACCGGAGCCGCGATTGGTCAGCGTCACCGTGCGCGCGGTGGATGGGACCCCAATCGTCTGGTTGCCGAACGCCAGCGCCCCCGGCACCAACTCGACGCTGGGCACGGAAGCCGCCGCGCCGGTGCCCACCAGGCTCAGCACCGCATTCCCGTTGCCGGCGTCGGAGGCCAGCGTCAGGGTCGCGCTGCGGGTGCCGGCAGCCGCCGGCGTGAAGGTGTAGCTGACGCTGCAACTCGCGCCAGGAGCCAGCGTTCCACCGGCGATGCAGGTGCCGCCCCGGCTGAAATCGGCTGCGGCCGTGCCCGCGATCGTCAGCCCGCTGAAGGTCAACACGGCCGAGCCGCTGTTGGAAACCGTCACGCTCTGGCCGGCGCTGGTGCTGCCCACCGTCTGCGCGCCAAACGTCAGGGTCGAGGCGTTCAACGAGATCGCCGGCTGCGGCGCTGTGGTGCCGCTGCCGTTGAGCGCGACCGTCGTCGGCGAGCCGACGGCGTTGTGGCTGATGGCCAGGCTGGCGCTGCGGGCCCCGGCGGCCGCGGGCGCGAAGGCCAGCTTGACTGCGCACGAACCGCCCGCAGCCACGCTGCCCCCGGCGACGCAGGTGGTTCCGGTCGCGATCTGGAACTCGGCCGCCTGCGCGCCGCCGAGCGAAAGCGCAGCGATGGCGAGCGCCGCGTTGCCGCTGTTGCTGACGGTGAGGGTCTGTGCCGTCGACGTGGTGCCGACCGTCTGGCTGAAGTTCAGCGTTGTCGGCGAAACACCGATCACCGGGTTCAGCGCCACGCCGGTGCCCGACAGGCTGGCGCTGCTCTGGCCGCCCGCGGCGTTGTGCGTGACCACCAGGTTGGCGCTGCGCGCGCCGGCCGCCGAGGGCGTGAAACTGAGGCCGATGCTGCAGCTCGCGCCGGCCGCGACCGAGCCGCCCGCAGCGCAGGTGCCGCCGCTGATGGCGAACTCCGCGCTGCCGGTGGCGAGCGTGCCGAGGGCGAGCGGCGCGGTGCCGAGGTTCGACAACGTAGCCGTCTGTGCCGTGCTCGTCGTGCCGAGATTGACGCTGCCGAACGCGAGCGCGGCGGTGAGTGAGGCCACCGGCGCGGCGGCGGCGCTGGCCACGCCGCTCAGGCTGACGCTGCCGGGGCTGTCGGCGGCGTTGTGGGCGATCGACAGCGAGCCGCTGCGGGCGCCGAGAGCGCCGGCCGAGGGCGCGAAGGCAACCGGGAGGGTGCAGCTCGAACCCGCGGCCACGCTGCCGCCAACGCTGCACGTGCCGCCGGCAATGACAAAGTCGGCCGGGTTGCCCAGGTCGATCGACGCGAGCGTCAACGGCGCGTTGCCGGTGTTGGCAACGCTGACGTTCTGCGCCGCGGCGCTATCACCAATGGCGGTGGCGGCGAAGCTGAGCGAACTCGGTGTGATGCTCGCCACCGGCACCGGTGCGGCCACGCCGGAGCCGCTGAGCGCGATCTCGATCGGCGTCAGCGTGTTGCTGTGCGAGAGGCTCAGCGTGCCGCTGCGAAGGCCCGTGGCGCTGGGCGCGAAGCTCACGAGCAGGGTGCAATTGAGCCCCGTGCCCACGCTGGCGGCACAGGTGCCGCCAGCACGCGCAAAGTCGCCCGAGGCCGTGACGGTGAGGCCGCTGATCGACTTGCCGGGCTTCAGGCTGGCGTAAACGGTGACGGTCTGGACGGCGGCGGTGTCGCCGACGGTGGTCGGGCCGAAGCTCAGCGTCGTCGGCGTGTTGCCGAGGTAGGCGACCACGTCGGCAAGCGCCGTCCCGCCGGCCGGGAACCTGGCCCGCAGGCGGCCCATGCCGCCGATGTTGCTGGCGATGGCGGCGTCGGGCACGCTGCGCGCATTGCGGCCGTTGAAGATCCGGTTCCGGTTGGTGGTGAGCGGCGAAGCGCCGTGGCATTCGGCGCAATTGGCGGCGAACAGCAGCGCGCCGTTGGCCGGCGAGTCGGCGCTGGCACTGAACGCTGCGAGCAGGCCCAGTAGGGCCAGCAGGGCCGCAGCGCGCAGTCGTTGCAGAGCCAGCGGCTTCATGGCTTGCCGGGTTCGACGCTGAAACGGATCGAGTTCAGAACCCGGCTCCCGAGCGCAGCAACCAGGCCGCATTGAACAGCGCGTGCAAGTCCATGCACGGAGCGAGGCGGCGGCGGCGCTGGTAGACCCAGCCGATGAGCAGCGACGGCAGCAACGTCAGCCCGGCCAGCATTTCGGGGCGCAGCGCCGCGTGCACCGCCACGATCACGAAGGCGGTCAGCCCAGTGGCCACCAACGCAGCGGCCGGGTGGCGCCCATTCAACTGCCGCAACAGTGTTTCTTGAACGCCGCCACGAAAGACCAGCTCTTCCGCGACCGGGGCAATCACCAGCAACGTCAACAGCGGTGCGGGCGCCCAGGCGGCAAGGCCCGCCGCGCCCAGCGTGGCCGCGAGCAGCCACAGCGCAGTCGTCGAGGGGTCACGGCGGCCGCAGGCGGCAACCCCGCCCGAGGATGCCGGGTGCGAACCAGGGTTCGGCGAAGGCAGGCGCATACGAGTCGGAAAATACTACCAATGGGGCTCGGCAGCACGGCCGCGTGGCCATCGTTACATTCTGCAACCCCCTCGAATGCGCGTCGCGTGCGCGTGCCGAAGCGCAATGCCGGGGTCCGATGCGGATGGCCGAATCGCGCGGCCTGTGGCAGACTGATTTGGCCGGCCAAGCCGACGCCACCCGTTCCAGATCAGGAGAGCAAACATGAACCGACACGATTCGTTTCGTCTGATTCTGGCGGCGCTCGCGGCCGCCCTGGGGGCAGGTTGCGGCGGCGGCGGCAGTGACCCGCCGCAGGGCGTGGAGCAAGCCGCGGCGGTCAACACCGCAAGCCGCAAGATGAACGTCGCGCCGCTGGCCGGCGACACCGAGCGCCCGCTGATCACGCTGACCTCGCCCGCCAACTTGGCAGTCGACCTCACTGGCACGGTTGTCGTGACCGCCACCGCAAGCGACAACGTGGGGGTCGAGAGCGTCGTGTTCCAGGTCGACGGCGCGCAGGTCGGCCTGCCCGACACGACCCCGCCGTACAGCGCGGCGGTCAAGCTGAACCTGTACCCCGCGGGCCAGCATGTGATCCGGGCCCGCGCCAGCGATGCCGCGGGCAATTTTTCGCTCTACTCCACGGTGACGGTGCAGGTGGGCGGCACGCGCTCGGTGCCGAGCGGATTCACCCGCAACACGACCTGGGTCACCGGCCTGAGCAACGCCACCGCGTTCGCGCAACTGCCCGATGGCCGCCTGCTCGTGGCGCAGCAAGCGGGCGCGCTGCGCATGATCGCCAATGGCGTGCTGCTGGCCACGCCCTTCGCCCAGTTGGCGGTGATCTCGAACGGGGACCGCGGGCTCATCGGCGTGACGCCGCACCCGAACTTTGCCGTCAACGGCTATGTGTACGTTCACTACACCACCAACGTCGGCGGCGCGCACAACCGCATCAGCCGGCTGACGGCTGACCTGGCGGCCGGCGGCAACACCGTGGTCGCGGGCAGCGAACTCGTGCTCGTCGATTTGCCCACCGTCATCTCGGCCAAGAACAACGGCGGGGCGATTCACTTCGGTGGCGACGGCAAGCTCTACGTCGCCGTCGGCGACAACCTGCGCAGCCAGTTGGCGCAAGACCTGACGCAGCCCTTTGGCAAGATGCTTCGCTTCAATGACGACGGCAGCATTCCGCCAGACAACCCGTTCTTCGGCACCCAGACCGGGCTGGCCCGCGCGATCTGGGCGTACGGCCTGCGCAACCCCTTCACGTTTGCGGTGCAGCCCGGCAGCGGGCGAATCCACATCAACGACGTGGGCGAGAACGCGTGGGAAGAAATCAACCTCGGCGCGGCGGGCGCCAACTACGGATGGCCCGGTTCGGAGGGACCGGACAACGTCACCGCAGGCATCACCGGGCCGCTCTTTCCCTACGCGCACGGCGAGGCTGTTCCACCAGGTTCGGGCCCGGGTGGGTTCTTCTTCGGCTACGCGATCGTCGGCGGCGCGTTCTACCCGACCGGCAACGCTGCGGGCAGCTTTCCGCCCAACTACCGCAGCAACTACTACTTCGCCGACTACGCGCGGCAGTTCGTCGGCCGGATCGACCTGCTGCGCAGCAACGCAGCGTATGCCTTCGCCACCCTCTCCGGAGCGCCGGTCGATTTGCTCGCGGGCAGCGACGGGCCGCTGTACGTTCTGACCCGTGCCGGCGTCACCCGGATCAGCTTCCCGTAGTCGGCGCCGCGGCGCGCTTCGTCGGCCGCACGGGCGGCCCATCACGCGCCGCGCGCAGTTGGTCGCATGGCGCGTGCAAGCCGGCCCGCGGCTGCCGATACTGGCTCCATCGACATCTCACCCGGAGCCGCCATGAACACCACCGCCTCACTCAAGCCCGCCCTGCTGACGGCCGCCGCCGCCCTCTTGTGCACCGGGTTGCAGTTCAGCGGCATCGACGCGCTGGCCGCGCCGCGCAGCGCCCGGGTCGAGGCCCACATCGCGCAACTGCCGACGGTGCTGGTGGTGGCGCAGCGCGAGGCCAGCGAGGCGATGAGCGTGCAGCGGCTGCCGCAAGTGACGGTCATCACGCGGCGCATCGACCGCGCCACCGGCACGGCGCAGGCACTCGGCGCCGCGCCTGGTTCGGCCACCTGAAGCGGCTCGACCCACCAGGCACCGGCCGGGCCCGCCAGCCCGAGACCAGCATCACGCCGGCATCACGCGGCCTCAGGCCGGCATCACGCTGACCGACACCTTCAGCGTCTGCTCGCCGCCGCCGAGGATCACCCCGCGCAACGGCGCCACGTCGGCAAAGTCGGCGCCCCAGCCGAGGGTGATGTAGCGCGCATCCGCAAGTTGGTTGTTGGTCGGGTCGAACTCGACCCAGCCACGCTGCGGCGACCAGGCCGCGACCCAGGCGTGAGACGCATCGGCACCCATCAGCCGCGGCTGGCCGGGCGGCGGGTCGGTCAGCAAGTATCCCGAGACGTAGCGCGCCGGCAGGCCCTGCGCGCGCAGGCAGGCCAGCATCACGTGAGCAAAGTCCTGGCACACGCCACGGCGGTGTTGCAGCACCTCGTCGACCTGGGTGCTGACAGTGGTGGCTTCGGGGTCGAACTCGAAGTCGCGGTGGATCGCGCGCATCAACGCGCCAACGGCCTGCAGCCAGTCGCGCCCGGGCGCAAAGCAGGGCATGGCGTAGGCGCGTGCAGCGGCGGACAGCGGCACCATCAGCGTCGGCTCGCTGAAGCGCGCTGCGGCCAGGTCGCGCGGCGGCCCGGCCCGGCGCACTGCGTCGCGCGCCTGCTCCCACGGTTCGTCGGCCAGCGACAGCAAGGGGCGCTCGGCCACGTCCACCAGGCACTGCATGCGCACCCGCAGGTGCCGGTGCGCGCCGTGCAAGGCGAAGTGGGTGACGCTGTTGCCAAAGCTGTCGGTGCTGTCGTGGCGCTCGCCGGGCGGCGGGTCGATCTGCAATGAGTGGCGCAGCAACTGTTGCCAAGGCAGCACACGCGGCGTCTGCCGGGCGAGTTGCCACGACTGCGCGACCGGCGCGGAATAGCGGTAGTGCGTCTCGTGCTCGACGCTGTAGCGGGCCGAGGTCATGTCAGCGCGGTCACTCGCAGGCCCTGGCCCATTGGCGAATCTGGTCGATAGTGGTCGTGGCGCCGCCGCACACGACGACCAGCACGCGGTTGAACGCCGCAAGCTCGGGCGCATTCGCGTAGGCCAGCGCGAGGCTCGCACCGCACGCCGGTTCGACGAGAAGGCGGTGGTCGGCGAGAAAGCGTTCGCAGGCCGCCAGCGCGCTCCGGTCCGACACCAGAACGCTGCGGATGGGATGCTCTTTTCCCCACTGCACGGCCCGCTCGCAAACACGCTTGGCACCGAGCGACGTGGCGACGCTGGTGATCCGCGCCAACTGCACCGGATGCCCGGCCTTCGTTGCCTCGTGAAACGACGCCGCGCCTTCGGTTTCGACGGCGAGAATGGGAACGTCGTGCCAACCGTGGCGATGCAGCCCTTCGGCAACGCCCGACAACAGCCCACCGCCACCGACCGAGAGCACCACGCCGTCGGGCCGGAGCCCGGCGCGAACCACTTCATCCACCAGGGTGGCGTGACCCTGCCACAGCAGCGGGTCGTCGAAGGGGTGAAGAAAGGCATCGGCTGCGCCGACCACCGACTGCGCGAACTCATTGGCTTCTTGCCAGGAGGCACCGTGGACGATCAGCTCGGCGTCTTCCAGCCGCAGCAGTTCCTTCGCCCGGTCGGAGGTCGTTTCCGGCACCACCACCGTGACCGGGACGCCCAGCCTGCGGCCGGCATACGCCACCGCCAACCCGGCATTGCCGCCGGACGACGAAACGAAGCGGCGGGCACCGCGCGCAAGGTAGGTCTCGCAGGCCAGGCCGATACCGCGAATCTTGAACGAGCCGGGCGCTTGCAGCGCGTCGAGCTTGAGCCAGATCGAGCGCCCGGCCGCCAGGCTCAACGAGCGCGATTCGACGAGCGGTGTTTCGGCGTGCAGCGGCATGGTGCGATTGAGCTCAGGCGACCAGCGACAGCACGCTGCGCGACGCGGCGTGGGAGAAGAACTTCAGCGTCAACTCTTCCGAGGTGCTGCGCGCGGCGCGGCCGAGCTGCTCGAGCAGCGCCGCGAGCACCTCGCTCTCGGGGTGGAGGTCGGCCGCCGCCAGGCGCTTCAGTGCCGCCAGGGCAGGCGCCAGCACATCACTGGCGAAGCGCCCGTGAGCGAGTTCGAGCTTGTCGACATACTCGACCAGGCCCTTGACCTGGAACGCCACCGAGCGCGGGTTGGTGTCGTCGCGCAGCAGCAGGTCGAGCACCGGCATCCACTCGGGCGCCACCGGGTAGCGGGTGCGGTAGGTCATGCCCGAATCGGCCAGGTCGAGCAGCCAGTCGAGCCCGCTCGCGCGGCCCTCTTGCGTGGCCACTTCGAGCGCGGCGCAGAGTTGCGAGAGGCGCTCGATGCGGCGCCCGATCGAGAGGAAGCGCCAGCCGGTGCCGCGCGTCATGCCGTCGAGCACGAAGCCCGACAGCGTCATCATCGATGCGACCGCGCGGTCGAGCCAGGCGAGCGCCAGCGGCAGTTGCAGCGACGAGGCCAGGCCGGGCTCGAAGATCGGGTCGGCAATCAACTGGTTGAGGCTGCGCCAGTTGTCGCTCGACATCCGGTCGCGCAGGCTGAAGGCGACGCGCGCGAGGCGCCGCAACTGGCCGCCCAGGCCTTCGTCGGGGTGCTTCGCGGCACGCAGCAGGTCGGGGCCGGGTGTGTCCAGCGAATCGAGCAGGCCCTGCCGTTCGGCCAGCAGCAATGCCGGCGCGAGGCCGTCACCGGTTTGCGCGGTGTCGCCGAGCACGCTGGCGATCGCCACCCGCAGCAGGCGCGCGGTAGCGTCGCAGCGCTCGCCGTAGCGGCCGAACCAGAACAGGTTCTCGGCCGCGCGCGACGACACGTTGGTGCGCGCCGCCACCAGGTCGTCGGCGGTGACCGTGCTCGACAGCAGCGAGAACGCTGCGTTCACCGGGCCGGCCGACAAGACCCAGGTGTCCTTCGAGCGCCCGCCGTGCTGCATCGCGATCACGCGGGCGTCGTCCTGGCCGGCGACGCGAGTAAGCCCGCCCGGCATCACGCGGTAGCCGCTGGGCGTGGCCACAGCGAACACGCGCAGGCCCATGGTGCGCGCGCTCAGCCGGTCGCGCAGCGAGCCGGGGCGCTCGCCGGGTTCGCGGTCGAGCACCGGCGCCTGCGAGACGCGCACCCATTCCTGCGCAACGTAGCGCTGCGGTTGCGCCGCCACGCGCGCGTGCAGCGCTGCGCGGTCGGCCGGCGACAGGTCGCTGCCGAACACCGCTTCCTCGCCCGAGGCGCGGTCGAGCGGCTTGATGATGAGGTGGTCGAGGTGGTCCCAGGCGGCCTTGAACGCGGCCGGCTCGCCCAGCCACCAGGTGGCCACGGACGGCAGCCGCAGCGGCTCGCCCAGCATCTGCTCGGCCAGGCGTGGCAGGTAGCCGAGCAAGGCGCCCGACTCGAGCACGCCCGAGCCCAGGGCGTTGGCCAGCATCACCGTGCCGCGGCGCGCGCAATCGGTCAGGCCGGGCACGCCGAGCGCGGAATCGGAACGCAACTCCAGCGGGTCGCAGTAGTCGTCGTCCTGGCGCCGCAGCAGCGCGTGAACGCGCTGCAGACCGGCCACCGTCTTGAGCCACACCTTGCCCTCGCGCACCGTGAGGTCGCTGCCTTCGACCAGCGTGAAACCCAGGTAGCGCGCCAGCAGCGCGTGCTCGAAGTAGGTCTCGTTGTAAGGCCCGGGCGTGAGCAGGCCGATCAGCGGCGGGCCGTCGCCGCGCGGCGCCCATTGGCGCAGCGCATCGCGCAAGGTGTCGAAGTACGCCGCCAGGTGCTGCGCCTGCAGGTGCTGGAACATCTGCGGGAACACACGCGAAACGACGAGCCGGTTCTCGAGCGCGTAGCCGGCACCCGAAGGCGCCTGCGTGCGGTCGTTCACAACCCACCAGTGGCCATCGGGCGAGCGCGCCAGGTCGGCCGCGTAGTGAAACAGGTGCACGCCGGCTGTCGGGCGGATGCCCTGCACCTGGTGCAGGAAGCCGCTGTGGCCGAACACCACCGAAGGCGGCACCGCACCGCTGCGCAGCAGTTCCTGCGCACCATAGACATCGGCTAGAACGCGGTTCAACAGCTCGGCGCGCTGGGCGATACCGGCCTCGATGTGCGCCCATTCGTCGGGCGCGATTAGCAAGGGCAGCGGGTCGACCTGCCACAGCCGATCGGCGCCCTTCGGGTCGGCATAGACGTTGTAGGTGACGCCATGCTCGCGGACCTCGCGCTCCATCAGCGCCAGCGTGTCGCCAACGTCCGGCGACTGGCGTGCGGCGAGCGCGCGCACGAAAGCGTCCCAGTGCGGCCGCGGCTCGCCGGGAGCGGCGAGCATTTCGTCGTAGCGGTCAGGGGGGGCCGCGTAGTCGGTCAGGAGCTTCTTGGGCATGTCAGGGTTGGCGATCGGTCGGGCCTCACCCATAGGACCACAGCTTGAATTCGACATGCTTCACAGCTGCCTGAAAGCCTTGCAGCAGCTTTTGCCGAATGGGCCAGCGACCAGCCGCTCGTGTCGACGAGCATGCTCACCGCTTGCGCGTCCGGTCTGCCTTGCAGTCCGGCGCGTCCCACTCGAGCCTGCCGAAAAGCTCGGCGACGCGCCACTGTTCTCGGTGGGCGATGAACGCTTGGAGGGCTCGCGGGACGGTGGCCTTCCTGGTCGGCTCTCCGCTCGCGCGGAAGGCCCGATCCAGAAGGTCTTGGTCGATGGCGAGATCGCTTGCCATGCGTGAATTGACGGGGAAGCCTCGACGAACAGTCAGGCGGCGACGCGCAGCGCCGACCTGAGGAACTCAGGGGCGAAGTCGGCGCCGTTGGGCCACACAAGGGTGCGAAGCTCCGAATGGAGACGAAAGCTCTTGAAGTACTCCGGCGCCTTCAGCGGCTCGA
>JANOVJ010000601.1:0-5825 GCA_031417295.1 bacterium
CCGGGAGAACAGCGCCACGTCGGACTGCCGGGTCTGGCGCAGCATGAACTGCCGCATCGGTCCCTCGCCACGCGAAACCGCTTCCTCGAAACTGATCTGGTTGGCGGCGTAGGGCTTGTAGGCGTCGGCGTAGACCTTGTCCAGCGTCGGGCCCATCACGAAGAAGGTCAGGAACAGGCTCAGGCCCACGATCACCTGGTTGGGCGGCGCGGCCTGCGTGCCCAGCGCCTGGCGCAGCAGGCTGAGCACGATGACGATGCGCGTGAAGCCCGTCATCAGCAGCAGCACCGCGGGCAGGAACGACAGCGCGGTGAAGAACAGCAGCGTCTGGATCGGCACCGAGTAACTGGTGCCGCCTGCGCCCTGGCCGATCAGCAGTGGCAGGTTGGCGCCGCCTGCGGCCTGCGCGAACACCGCACCGGGCATCGCCAACAGCATCGCCGCAACGGCGAGCAGGCCCGGCCGCATCGCCCGCGGCGGGGCAAGCTCGCGATCAGCGCTCAACGGGCGCCTCGCGGTGGCGCAAGCGTGCGAGCACCTGGGCGAACGGTGTCGCGGCGGACTGGCCAGGCGGCGTGTCGGCCGTTGCCGCATCGCCCTGCGGCGCCATGTCGTGCAGCGTCGTGATGCTCTGCGCCGTGACACCCAGCACCAGCCAGCGCCGATCGTCACCGCGCCCCACTTCCACTGTGACGATGCGCTGGCTCGGCGACAGCGGCAGCACGGCCACGCTGCGCAGCACGCCATGCGCCGCCATCCCGCCGACCGGCGTGCGCTTGAGCAACCACAGCGCGACCGGGATCAGCGCAATGATGGCGACGAACCAGAGCAATGGAGCGAGGCTGGTGGGCATGGTCAGCGGGTCAGCCAGCAGAAAGCCCTCACCCCCCGCCCTCTCCCGCAAGCGGGAGAGGGGGCTGACGGAGCGCTTCGACGAGGGCAGTTCATCTAGGCTCGGCTCAACCGCCGCATCCGCTCCGAAGGCGTCACGATATCCGTCAACCGGATGCCGAATTTCTCGTTCACCACCACCACCTCGCCCTGCGCGATCAGGTAGCCGTTGACCAGCACATCCATCGGCTCGCCCGCCAGCGCATCCAACTCCACCACCGACCCTTGAGCGAGCTGCAGGATGTGCTTGATCGGTATCCGCGTCCGCCCCAGCTCCACCGTCAACTGGACCGGGATGTCGAGGATCATGTTGATGTCGTTCGCCGCCACCGGCCCCGTCGTCGCGGGGAAGTTCGTGAACGACGCCGGCGCAACCTGGTCGCCGCCGTCATGCAGCTCGGAAGCCGCTTCGGGCTTGGCCTCGCTCAGCGCTGCCGCCCACTCCGCGGCCATTGCGTCGTTGCCGTCACTCGTGCTTGCCGCATTGCCTTCAGCCATGGGATTCTCCAAGCCAGCCCGGGTTCGAGCTGGTCAACAGTTGATCGATCTTCAACGCGTACTTGCCGTTGGAGGTGCCGTAGTGCGCTGCCAGCACCGGCACACCGGCGACCTTGGCCTCGATGCCGGGCTGCAGGTCGAGCTCGATGAAGTCGCCGGCCTTGAACGACAGCAGTTGCTCCACCGTGGCCGGCGCGTGCCCGAGCTCGGCCACGAGTTCGACGCTGGCCGACTGGATCTGCGCCGTCATCAGCTCGAACCAGCGTCGGTCGGGCGCGGTCGAGTCGCCCTGCACCGCGGAGTGCAGCACGTCGCGGATCGGCTCGAGCGTCGAGTAGGGGATGCAGAAATTGATCGTGCCGACCGAGTCGCCGATTTCGAGCGTGAACGAGGTTGTCACCACCACCTCGCCCGGCGTGGCGATGGTGGCGAACTGCGGCTGCATTTCCGAGCGCAGGTAGGCCAGCTCCAGCGGGTACACGCCCTGCCAGGCCTTGGCGTACTCGGCCGTCACCACCTCGACCAGGCGCTGGATGATGCGTTGCTCGGTGGCCGAGAAGTCGCGCCCCTCGATCCGCGTCGGGTACTTGCCGGCGCCACCGAACAGCGCGTCGATCACCGCGAACACCAGCGCCGGATCGCACACGATCAGCCCGTTGCCGCGCAGCGGGCGCACCGCGACGATGTTGAAGTTCGTCGGCACCACGATCTCGCGCAGGAAGGCACTGTACTTTTGCACCTTGACGGCGCCGATCGAGATCTCGGCGCTCTTGTGCAGGAAGTTGAACAGGCCCAGGCGCAGGTTGCGGGCGAAGCGCTCGTTGACGATCTCCAGCGTCGGCATGCGGCCGCGGACGATCCGTTCCTGGTTCGCCAGGTCGTAGTTGCGCACGCCGCCCACAGTGCCGCTGCCCGAGGCGTCCGCGTCGAGATTCTGGTTTTCTCCGGTGATGCCCTGCAGCAGCGCATCGACTTCGTCCTGTGACAGGACATATTCATTCATGCCGGCGTCCCCGTCATTGCACGATGAAGCTGGCAAAGTGCACCCGGCGCACCGGGTTGTGCACGGCGGGCTTGGCTGGCTTCGCTGACTTGCCGGCCTTGGGTTTCGGCTCGGCGTCAGCGTCGCTGGGCACCGGTGCGGCGGCTTCGGCGTCGATCTCGATCCCCATCGGCCGCACCGCCTCGCGCATGATCTCGGCCGCCAGGGCCTCCTTGCCGGCCCGGTCGAGCAGCTCGGCGGCGCTCTTGTGGGCCAGGATCATCAGGATCGCGTTGCGGATCGCCGGCATGTAGAGCTTCATCTCCTCGGCGAACTTCGGGTCGTCGACCTCCAGCGTCAGGCCCACCTGCGCGTAGCGCTCGACGTCGCGGTCGGCGAGGTTGACGACGAACGGGTCGAGCGGCACGAAGGTCGGCGCCACGCGGTGGCCTTCTTTCTCGGCCTTGCCGTGAGCGGCCACCGTGTCTTCTTCACCCGCTTCCTCGGCCGCAGCGGCTGCGGCGCGCTGCTTCATCACATAGACGGCTGCACCCGCGCCACCCAGCACCACCAGCAAGGCGACGCTGGCGAGAATGATGATCAGCTTCTTCTTGCCCTTGGCAGGCACGGGCTGGTCGCCGGTGGCGGTGGCGGGCGCGACAGCAGACATGGATGAATACTCCTTCGGCCGCATCCAGGGCACGGCGCAACCGAGTGGTTGCACCCGCGCCCTGTGGCATGAAGGAAATTATGGAAACGCAGCGCCTCCATGGAAGCGGCGATAAGCGGGCCAAAGCTGGGTTGTCTCTCGGCGGGCGCTCGGTGCAGAGTGCTCCCTCTCCCGCCGGACGGGAGCGGGAGCACACCGGCTAGGCGTACAGGTCGAGCAGGCCCCGTGCCGCGGGCAGCACCACCGGGCGCGTGGTCACGGCGCCGGCTGCCACGGAAGCAGTGAAGCGCTTCGAGCGCCCCGCGTTCGCCATCGCCGGGCTCGGCTCGCGCTCGGGCGCGCGCTGGAACACCCCGCCGCCCGACAGCGTCAGGCCCTGTTCGCGCAAGGCCGCGGCCAGTTCGGGCAGGCCGCGTTCGATGACCTCCCGCGTCGTGGCCGTGTCGGCGCTGAAATCGACCCGCGCCTGCTGGCCGTCGATCTCGATCTGCACGCTGATCGGCCCCATCTCGGCCGGGTTCAAGTGCAGCTCGGCCTGCTGCACACCGTCGCGGGCCAGCAGGCTGACCTGGGCCCCGAGCAACGCGGCGAAATCGGGCGCATGGAGCGGCGTGGGCAAGGCGATCGGCGCGAGCGTGCCCGGGTCGAAACCGCGCGTCACCGCTCCCGCAGCGCCGCTCGGCAACGGGGGCGTTGCATCGCGCGCAGCCACCGTCTCGGAAGACGCAGCGGGTGGCTCGGCAGGTGCGCCAGCGGCCAGCGCCGCCGCCTGAGCCGCGAACCGCGCGCCGCCCGGCACCCGGATCCCGGCATCGCCAGCGGCCGGCGAGTCATCGCCAGCGTCGGCGTCATGCTCTGCGGCCAAGGCGCTCGTCATGCCGCGGCCGAGGCCCTCGGCACCGTCGGCGCTGTCCGCCGTGGCGGGCGATGCGAGGCCTGCGTTCGCCAGTTCCTGCAGCTTCAGCGAGGCCAGCCAGTCGCACACGCCGACACCCTGAGCGGTGCCGATGGCGGCGTCGTCGGCTGCGCGTTGCACGGCACGGTCTTCGCCGCGTGCGGCGTCGGCAGCCGCGGCGGCCGGTGCGTTCGGCATGGGCGGCGCGGCCGGTGCCGCTTTCTCGCGCGGCTGGGCTGGCTTCGCGCCGGCCTTTGCCGCAGCCACGCGCGCGGCGCGCTGGGTTTCGGTGGGTGCTTCATCGTCGCTGTCGCGATCGATGCCATTGCCCGCCTGCGGGCCGGCGCGCAAAGGTGGCGGTGCGACCGGCCGCGCCAGCACGCCGTGTGTGGCCTGCCCGCGCTGCAGCAGGTCGGCGAAGTTCGGCCCTGGCGGTGGCGCCGACGATGGGAGCGGCGCGAGCGCCGGACGGCCCGGTGCTCGTTCGGTGGCGGGGAGCGGGGGTGCGGCACGCATCGGTGGGCCTGCGCAGGGCTCAGGCCGGCGCCAGCGCGCCGGCACCCGCCGCGCGGCCCCACAGCAGGCGGGCCGCGTGCTCATCGAGCTGCTTCTGTTCGTGCCGGTCTTCGGCGCCGCGCTGCTCGCGGCTGCGCCGTTCGATCAGCTTGCGTACCGAGGCCACGCGCATCTCCTGTTGCTGCCAGGCTTCCTGGGCCCGCTCCAGCCGCTGTGCGGCATGCTGCGTGACCCGTTCCTGGGCCTCGATCGCCTGGCCGAGCCGGGTGATGAAGCCGTGGTAGCACTGCACGATGGCGATCCCGCCGCCCTGGCCGAACTGGCTGCTCCAGCGCTGCTCGTAGTCGCGCCGGTAGCTGAGCAGTTGCTCGGTCTGACGCAGCGCATTGCGCTGATCGAGCTCGACCCGCTTGGCCTCGGCCATCGCCGCATTGCGCTCGCGCTCGGAATGGGCGAGCAAGGTCAACAAGGGCTGCATCGGATTCATCAGAGGACTCCCGGGAGGTTCGATTCGGTCAGGCCGCCAGCACCGCGCGCAGCCTTTGCAGGCTGGCGTCGAGCGTGGCGGGAGCGTGCATGTCCTGCTGCAACAGCGCCGTCATCGCCGGGTGCAGTTGCACCGCGGTGTCGAGGTCGATGTCGTGGCCTGGGGCATAGGCACCGAGCTGGATCAGGTCGCGCGCCTTGGCGTGCTTCGAGTGCAGTTGGCGAAAGCGCCGCGCCGCCTCGGCATGCGCCGTCGGCACCACGCTGTTCATCACCCGCGAGACCGAGCGCTCGATGTCGATCGCCGGGTAGTGCCCGCCTTCGGCCAGCTCGCGCGAGAGCACGATGTGGCCGTCGAGAATGCCGCGCGCTGCGTCGGCAATCGGGTCCTGCGGGTCGTCGCCTTCGGTCAGCACGGTGTAGAACGCGGTGATCGAGCCGACGCCGTGGATGCCGTTGCCGCTGCGCTCCACCAGTTGCGGCAGCTTGGCGAAGCACGACGGCGGGTAGCCCTTGGTCGCGGGCGGCTCGCCGATGGCGAGCGCGATCTCGCGCTGCGCCATCGCGTAGCGGGTGAGCGAGTCCATCAGCAGCAGCACGTGCTGGCCGCGGTCGCGAAAGTGTTCGGCAATCGCGGTCGCGTAGTTCGCGCCCTGCATTCGCACCAGCGGCGGCGCGTCGGCCGGCGCGGCAACGACGACCGAACGCGCCAGGCCTTCGGCGCCGAGGATGTCCTCGATGAATTCCTTGACCTCGCGGCCGCGCTCGCCGATCAACCCGACCACGATCACGTCGGCCGCGGTGTAGCGCGCCATCATCCCCATCAGCACCGATTTGCCGACGCCGGTGCCGGCGAAGAGGCCGATCCGCTGGCCGCGGCCCACGGT
>JANOVJ010000602.1:0-4705 GCA_031417295.1 bacterium
CCTCGGCCGTGCGCTACAAGAATTGGAAGATCTACTTCGCGATGGCATCCGAGGCCGCGACCGGCGGCTTGTTGGGAGTCCATACCTTTCATTGGCCGCTGGTCAACAACATCAAGCGCGATCCCTTCGAGGGGTCTGTCGGTTTCCAGCCATCAACCCTCACCGGCCAGGGCGGCGCACTTACCGGGCCCTTCACCGCTTATATCTACGACTGGAACATCATTCCGATCGGCCAGGCGCTGTGGCTGCAGGAACTTGAATCCTACGGGCCGTACCCGGCGCTGCAGGCCCCTGCGTCCTACAGCCTGGCCCAGGTGCTCCAGCAGGTGAGGGACCAGATGGCGAGGACGGGAAGCAAGGACTAGGTTGCGGGGATATCGATCGGCCATCGCTTCGCTATCGTCGGTCTGCGCGCTGTTGCCCGCATACTGGCGGGCAAGGCGATGGCCTACCGGCGTGCGAGGAGCCGAACCCCCAACACCAAGCTTCGATAGGCGACACATGCGATTCCCTTGCCGGCCCGTGGACGCCTCGTTCTTCGACGCCGCGCCGATGCGCTTCAAGAACGTGGTGGAACTCGACGCGACCCCCGCCAAGGTGTTCGCCATCTTTGAAGACCCGGCGTCCTGGCCCGAGTGGTTCGGTGCCATCAAGAAAGTCATGTGGACCAGCGGCAAGCCTTATGCAGCGGGCACGACGCGGACCGTCTGGCTGACAGGCCTCGCCGTCGACGAAACCTTCTTTCGCTGGGAGCCCGGTCGCCGGTTCTCGTTCTACTTCGTCGCAACGTCGCTGCCGATGGCACATGCATTCGCAGAGGACTATCTGCTGGAGGAGATTGCGCCGGGAAGGACCCGGTTCACCTACAAGGTGGGTATCGAGCCGCGCTTGCTGGTGGCCCTGGGCGGGCCGCTTGCACGGATGTACTTCGGCTCGATGTTCAAGTCCGGTTGCGCGAATCTCCAGCGTTACGTGCGCAAGGCCTGAAGCATCGCCGCTGCGCAGCTGGGGCGCAGTCTAAGGCAGCGTGCGGCCCTCAAAACCATAACGAAATGGGGAGACTTGTCGATGAAGAAAACATTGTCCTGGGCTGACGCACTGGTGGCCGCCGCGATGCTGTTCGGCCCGCCCGCGTTCGCCCAGCAGGGCGCCGCAGCCAAGCCCGCCACGGCGACCACCGAACGCGCCAAC
The DNA here is from genome assembly GCA_031417295.1 of bacterium. Taxonomy (GTDB): domain Bacteria; phylum Pseudomonadota; class Gammaproteobacteria; order Burkholderiales; family Burkholderiaceae_C; genus CAIKUF01. Next base: position 1,192 of record JANOVJ010000602.1, read on the forward strand.
GAAGCCGCGCGCAAGGCGATGACGATGAACGACCAGCAGGACTTCGCGGACGCCACGCGCGGCAAGCTGGCCGAACTGAAAGAGCCGCTGGTCAAGGCGGCTGACGGCCGCACGGTCTGGAACACCCAGCGCTACGATTTCATCAAGGGCGACGCACCGCCGACCGTGAACCCCAGCCTGTGGCGGCAGCAGAAGTTGAACACCGCGCAAGGCCTGTTCAAGGTCACCGACGGCATCTACCAGATCCGCGGCTACGACATCGCCAACATGACGCTGGTCGAAGGCGCGAGCGGCTGGATCGTGATCGACACGATGCTCACCGAAGACGTGGCCCGCGCCGGCCTGAAGCTGGCGATGGAAACGCTGAAGAGCACGAAGCCCGTCGTCGCGGTGATCTACACCCACAGCCACGCCGACCACTTCGGTGGCGTGCGCGGTGTGGTCGATGAGGCCGACGTGCGCTCGGGCAAGGTCAAGGTCATCGCGCCCGAAGGCTTCATGGACAGCGCGGTGGCCGAGAACGTGCTCGCCGGCAACGCGATGTCGCGCCGCGCCAGCTACATGTACGGCACCACGCTGCAGGCCAACGACAAGGGCTCGGTCGGCACCGGCCTCGGCCTGGCCTTGAGCAATGGCGCGCCGGGCTTGATCCCGCCCACGGTCATCATCAAGAAGACCGGCGAGGAACTGAACGTCGACGGCGTGCGAATGCAGTTCCAGATGGCGCAGGGCTCCGAGGCGCCGTCGGAAATGATGTTCTATTTTCCGGACAAGAAGGTGCTGTGCCTGTCGGAAGTGGCGACCAAGCTGATGCACAACGTGTACACGATCCGTGGCGCGAAAGTGCGTGACGCGCTGGCGTGGAGCAAGTACATCAACGAGACGCTCGACCTGTATCCCGATGCCGAAGTGGCCTTCGCCAGCCACCACTGGCCGACCTGGGGCAACGCGAACATCCGCCAGTTTCTCGCCAACCAGCGCGACACCTACCGCTTCCTGAACGACCGCGCGCTGAACCTGGCCAACCGCGGCCAGGTGATGGACGAGATCGGCAGCGAGCCGTTCTTCCCCAAGGGTCTGGCGGCCGACGCAAGCTCGCACGGCTACTACGGCACGCTGAGCCACAACCTGCGCGCCGTCTACAACTTCTACCTCGGCTTCTACGACGCCAACCCGGCGACGTTGAACCGGCTGCCACCGGCCGATGCCGCCACGCGCTATGTCGCCGCGATGGGCGGTGAAGCGGCAATCGTCGCCAACGGCCGCAAGGTCTTTGCCGACGGCGACTACCGCTGGGTCGCCGAAATGGTGAACCACGTCATCTTCGCCAACCCGGCCAACATGGAAGCGCGCAATCTGCAGGCCGACGCGCTGGAGCAACTCGGCTACCAGGCCGAATCGGCCACCTGGCGCAATGCTTACCTGATGGGCGCGATGGAACTGCGCAGCGCGCCCATCGCCTCGGGTGCCAGCTCGAGCGGGCCCGACACCGTGCGCGGCATGACCAACGAACTGTTGTTCGACTTCATCGCGCTGCGCCTGAACCACGAGAAGACCGACGGCCTGAAGGCCGCGATCAACATGGTCTTCAGCGACTCGAACGAGGTCTGGGCGCTGGAGTTGTAGAACTCGGTGTTGAACAACACCCGGGGCCGCGTGCTCAAGAACCCCGACGTGACGATCACGCTCACCCGCCCGGCCTTTCTGGCGATGCTGCTGCAGGGCAAGAAGGTGCCCGAGCTGGTGCAGGCCGGCTTGGTGAAAGTGGACGGCAATCCACAAGGCTTCGGCGCAGTGCTGGCCAACATCATGAGCTTCGAGCCGCTGTTCAACATCGTGACGCCTTGATCGAGGCACCCGCGAAACCGACGAGAATTCGAGGGGCGCCGCTCTCTGCGGCGCAAAGGCTCACAGCTCAGGTGCAAGATTCCCCCCATCCCCGCCGCCGCCCGCCTGTCGTGAAGCCTGTGCAGGGCTTGCCTCGCAAGGCACCCAGGCCTCGCAAAGCTGCCGCCCGCCCGCGGCGTGCGCCGGCCGACCCCGCGCTGGCGCAGCTGGGAACGCAGGGCCTGCGGTTGCTGCGCAGCGCCGGCGGGCTGGCGCTGCAGGCGGCGCGGCTGCCCGAGTCGGCGACGCGGGCCGCGGCCGCGCTTGGGCCCCTGTCCCGCCTGCTGGCGCGGCCTTCGCATATCGACGCCGAAGAGTTCGGGCGTGAAGTCGACCGCCTCTTCGCGGCCCTGCACGAGCATCCGTTGACGGAGCAGACGCGTCGCCTGACGCGCTACCTGCGCTCGCGCAACGTGCTGCCCAACGAGGGCTCGACCGAGGGCCTGATCCGCTACCTGGTGCAAGAGGCGGTGGCGCGCTCGCCGATCCCGGTGCCGCAGAAAATCATCGACGAGTTCTGGGCCTTCTTCCACGAACTGATGTCCGACCCCGAACTGCGCGGCCTGGCCGACCTGGGCCTGGACATCTCACGCCTGCTGCTCAAGACCTACGAGCCCTTGCTGGTGGAGGTGATCAACGAGCTGAAGGACATCTTCTATTCCAACCAGGACCGTGTCGATGCCCTCGTGCGCCGGGTCCAGGTGGTGCGGCGCGACCTGACGATCATCCGCCGCCAGATCAAGGCGCTGCGCTACATCCGCCCGTTCCTGAAGACCGACCCCAAGGATTTCAAGGGCCAGGCCCGGATCGTGGCCAAGATGGTGCGCGAGTTCGGCCCCTTCTTCATCAAGATGGCGCAGGTGGCGGCGGCCACGGCCGAGTTCCAGCCCGAAGAGATCGCCCGCGAACTGGCGGTGTTTCAGGAAGACGTGCCGCCGATGTCGGCCGACGAAGCCCGCGATGCCATCAACGAAAGCTTCGGCCAGCCGCCCGAAGAACTCTACTTCGGCTTCGATGCCCGCCGGCCGCTGAAATCGGGCTCGATCGGCTCGGTGTACTTGGCCAAGAAGCCGGTTGTGGTCGATGGGGTCGAGCGGCTGGTGACGGTGGTTGTCAAGGTCGGCCGGCACAACCTCGACCGTGAGTTTCTGATGGGCAAGGCCTCGATCGGTCTGATGCTGATGTCGAGCCAGTACTGGGCGCCGCACGGCAAGCTGAGCCCGTTCCTGAAGGCCATGACAGCGCAGATCGACGGTTTCATCGAAGGCTTTCGCAACGAGCTCCAGTTCGAGCGCGAGGCGGGTGTGCAGGCCCGGTTTGCGCAGCGGGCGCAGGGCAGCGAGGTCTGGGCCGTGCCGCGGGTCTACCGCGCCAGCGAGCGCGTGATCGAGATGGCCTACGTCGAGGAGGCGGTCAATATCTCGCGTGCCGCGCAGCACTTCAAGCCGCGCGATGCCGTTGCCTACCGGCGCGACCTGGCGCGCAAACTGCTGTTCACGATCCTGAGCCAGATCTTCGTGTACCAGGAGGTTCACGGTGACCTCCACCCCGGCAATGTAATGGTCGACAAGCAGGGCCGGCTGCACCTGATCGACTGGGGCAACACGGTGCAGCTCGCCGGCAAGGT
>JANOVJ010000603.1:0-3194 GCA_031417295.1 bacterium
CGCCGCGCGTTCTCGATGTAGTGCGCAGAGGCGCGCTGCAAGCCCGCGATCTGCTCCGGCGTGAGCATGCGCACCACCTTGGCCGGGCTGCCCAAGATCATCGACCCATCGGGGAACTCCTTGCCCTCGGTCACCAGCGCGCCCGCGCCGACGAGGCAGTTGCGGCCGATCTTCGCGCCGTTCAACACCACCGCCTGGATGCCGATCAGCGAGTTCTCGCCCACCGTGCAGCCGTGCAGCATCACCTGGTGACCGACGCTGACGTTGCGCGCCAGCGTGACCGGAAATCCCGGGTCGGCGTGGACCACGGTCCCGTCCTGGATGTTCACGCCGCGGCCGATGCGGATCGGCTCGCCATCACCACGCAGCACGGCGCCGAACCACACGCTCGCGTCTTCGGCCAGCTCGACGTTGCCGATCACCTGGGCGCTGTCGGCCACCCAGGCGCTGTCGGCGATGCGGGGCGATTCGTCGCCGAGTTGGTAGAGGGCCATGCGCGTCCTTGTCTCGTGTCTTTGTCCTGGCAGCTCATAATTTTACGGATGAACCCCCGCCAGCGCGCCCTAGAGGTCTTGTGCCTCGCCGACCCGGCCGCGAAGGCAGAACAGGCACGCGCGCGGTTCGATGCGCTCACGTTGGAAGCGATCGACCCGCACGCGGGGTTGGTCGCACCGCCCGGCCTGCCGGGTCGGCCGGCGCGGCCACGCCTCGTTTCGCCAACGCAGGTGCCGGCCCGTTCGCCCTTCACGCCCGAGGGCCGTGCAGCGCTGATCCACGCGATCGCCCACATCGAATTCAACGCCATCAACCTGGCGCTCGACGCGGCCTGGCGCTTCGCCAACATGCCGCGCGAGTACTACCGCGACTGGTTGCGCGTGGCGAGCGAGGAGGCGCTGCATTTCAGCCTGCTGCGCGAACACCTGCGAACCCTGGGCAAAGACTATGGCGACTTCCACGCCCACGATGGCCTGTGGGCGATGACGGAGCGCACGGCCGGCGACATCGTCGCCCGCATGGCGCTGGTGCCGCGCACGCTCGAAGCGCGCGGGCTCGACGCGACGCCGCCGATGCAGGCCCGTTTCGCGCGGGCGGGGGACGCACGCGCAGTAGAAATCCTCGGCATCATCCTGCGCGACGAGATCGGCCATGTGGCCATTGGCAACCACTGGTACCGCTGGCTGTGCGCGCGTGACGGGCTCGACGCCGAAGCCCACTACCCTGAACTCGTCCGCCGCCACGCCGCACCGCGGTTGCGCCCGCCGTTCAACATCGCAGCCCGCCGCGCGGCCGGGTTCAGCGAGGCCGAGCTCGCCGGTCTCGACCGGCCGGCCGACTGACCACAGACGCCGCTGCTGCGCCTGCCGATCCTCCCGATTGAGGATGCGGGGCGACCCGCACCTGCCGTCCAATCCATCGGGTGCCGCGTGGCACGCTGAGCAGGAGACCCACCATGAAACTCGCCGCCGTGTCGTGCGCCAAGCTACAGCAAACCAACCCGCAGCCCGTGTGGGCGGAAATCATGGCTGAAAAGCCCGACGTCTTGCTGCTGTTGGGCGACAACATCTACCTCGATGAAGACCATCACCAAGACCCGGCCGCGCTGGCTGCCGAACTCCGGGCGCGCTACCGCGCCCAGTTCGCCGAGCCGAACTTCGCTGCATTGCTGAGCGACTTGCGCGCCCGCGGCGGCGAGTTGCTGGCGATCTACGACGACCACGACTTTCTGGGCGACAACCGCTACGGCGGCGACCACGATCCGGCGTTGGGCATCGAGGCACGCAAGGAGTTCGTGCGGGCCTTCGAGCCCGCGCGCACCGGCGACGACGTCTACAACCAGCGCCGCGTCGGCCCGGCCGACATCGTCGTGCTCGACGCCCGGTTCTACCGTCGCTCGCCCTCGCTATCGAGCGGTGACGGCGACGCCGTGCTCGGCGCAAAGCAATGGGCCTGGTTCGAGCAGGCGGTGAAGGCGAGCACGGCCGAGTACCTGGTGGTGGCCTCCAGCACCACCGGGCACACCTGGGGCAACGAGAGCTGGGAGCAGTACCCGAGCGCCTTCGCACGGCTGCGCGGCCTGCTGGGCGGCCGCCGCGGGGCGCTGCTCGTGACCGGCGACGTGCACCGCAATGCCGTCTACGACGACAGCGGCATCGTCGAGATCGTGAGCTCGGGCGTGGCCCGCAACAGCACCATCTTCCAGCGCCCGCGCAAGAACTACGCGATCCTGAGCTTCGGCGCGGCTGACCTGCGGGTCGAGTTGCGGAGCTTGAAGGTCGGCTGGCGCTTCGACTTCCGCATTCCGCTGGCCGACTGGCAACTGCCTTGAGCACTGGAGCAGACTTCATGGCCGACAACCATCCGGTTCGTGTGATCGACCCGCTCACCGCCACGGCAAGCGGCGAGGTCGGTTCGTTCCCGTTCGACCTGTTCGCACGCCGCTGCCTCGCCCAGGGCGACTCCTGGTTCTCGATCGGTGCGATCCCGCCGACGCTCACGTCCAACGTTCTTGAAGAACTGGAGCTTTCGCAGTCGACTGTGGTCGTCAACTGCGCCAGGCCGGGCGCCCAGCTGAGCCGGATGGTAGACACGACGAAGGAGCGCTACTTCATGCGCCTGCTGACGGGCAAGCTGGCGATGAAGTGGGACGCGATCCTGATTTCCGGGGTCGGCAACGACGTGATCGAAGCGGCGTCGGCCGGGCCCGGCGCCGATCCGGCGCTGCGCCTGTTGCGCACGCCGGCCGAACGCGGTACCGGCCCCTTGTCGGGCGACGACTACATCAGCAACCCCGGCTGGCAAACCTTCAGCGACCACATCGGCACGGTCTTCACGCGGCTGGTGGACCAGCGCGACAGCGGCATCAACAAGGGCGTCCCGCTGCTGTTCCACAACTACGCGCGGATGATGCCGCGACCGGCAGGGGCGGGCTTCGGCTTCGGCCCGTGGCTGCTTCCGGCCATGGTGCTGTTCGCGATCCCGGCGGCCGACCGGCTGGCGGTGTCGGATGCGTTGATGGACCGCCTGCACAAGCTCCTCATCGACCTGGTTGCGGCCCGGCAGGCGGCCGACCCTGGCTGCGCGCTGCACATCGTGGACACGCGGGCCGCGAACCTGGTGCTGGCCGACGCCGCGAGCAGCGGCGAGTCGGGCGACTTCATCAACGAAATCCATCCGACGCGCGGTGGCTATGCCAA
>JANOVJ010000604.1:0-3089 GCA_031417295.1 bacterium
GCTTCGTAAGCTGACTCGTCGCAACTGTTTGAGTGGAGAGAGCGCAGCGAACGCAGCGAGTTTTGCGACGCGACCCCAGGCTGAGCACCACAGCGCAGTCGTAGCGAAGCGGAGACCGCCCCAGTGTGAGCCCCCAGCGGGTACCGCCTGCCGCGCGGTCCCGAAGCCAGGAGAACACGGGCCGCCGCGAAGCGAAACGGACCGAGATCAAGCCGCTAGAACCGTCAAGTTTGGATGGACGCCCGAATGAGCGCAGTTCTCTCAGCGGCCCCGTCAACAACCCCCGCGCCGCGCCGCCCGCGCGGCCGGCCGCGCAAGACGCTGGACGAACGCGACGAAGGCAACCGCCGCCAGCAACAGCTCAAAGCCGCCGCCCGCCTGTTCCGCCGCAAAGGCTTTGCCGCCACCACCACCCGCGACATCGCCGCTGCGGTGGGCATGCATGCCGGGTCGCCGTTCTATCACTTCAAGAGCAAGGGCGCGCTGCTGCACGCGGTGATGGAAGAAGGCATGCGCGCGGCGCTGGCGCGGCAAACACTGGCCTTGCAGGCAGACGCCGAACCCGCGGCCACGCTGCGCCGGCTGATCCGTTCGCACTTCGACACCTTGCTCGGCCCGGGGCGCGACTTCATCCCGGTGATGTTGTACGAAGGGCGCTCGCTCAACGCCCGTCAGCGCGCCACCATTGCCTGCCTGCAACGCGAGTACGAGGCCGCGTGGATACCGGTGCTGGCGGCACTGGCCAGTGAGGGCCGGCTGAAGGCCGACGTGGGCATCGCGCGGCTGCTGATCTTCGGCGCGCTGAACTGGTCGGTGCAATGGTTCGACCCGAAAAAGCGCGCATCGCTCGATGAAGTCACCGACGCGGCAATGGCACTTTTCATTCACGAGGAACGCACATGAGCTACACATCCGTTTTCACGCCCGGCTTGTTCAAGGGCCAGGTCGTCATCGTCACCGGCGGCGGCTCGGGCATCGGGCGCTGCACCGCTCACGAGCTGGCGGCCCTTGGCGCCACGGTCGCACTCGTCGGGCGCAAGGTGGACAAGCTCGATGCCGTCAAGGCCGAGATCGAGGCATCGGGCGGCTGCGCATCGGCGCACGCTTGCGACATCCGGGAGGAAGACGTGGTGCGCGCCACGGTCGAAGCCGTGCTCGGTGCGCACGGCCGCATCGACGGGCTGGTCAACAACGCCGGCGGGCAGTACCCGGCGCCGCTGGCGAGCATCAAGGCCAAGGGCTGGGACGCGGTGGTGCGCAACAACCTGACCGGCGGTTTTTTGATGGCGCGTGAGTGCTACACGCAGTGGATGGAGGCACACGGCGGCGCCGTCGTCAACATCATTGCCGACATGTGGAACGGCATGCCCGGCATGGGCCACAGCGGCGCGGCGCGGGCCGGCATGCTCAACTTCACCGAGACGGCGTCGCTCGAATGGGCTCCGGTGCGCCTCAACGCGATTGCGCCGGGCTGGATCGCCAGCAGCGGCATGGACAAGTACCCGCCCGAGATGGGGCCACTGATCCGCAACATGACCAAGATGGTGCCAGCGCGGCGCCTGGGCACCGAAAGCGAAGTCTCGGCCGCGATCGTGTTCCTGCTCTCGCCGGCTGCCGGCTTCATCTCCGGCGCGTGCCTGCGCGTCGATGGCGCGGCGCCGAATGCCAAGCGCATCTGGCCCGAGGTGGGCAACGGCAAATCGCCTGAAGCCTTCAATGGCTTTCATCTGGCGACGACGCCCAAGGTGCTGCAACAAAACTGAACCACGCCCTGCGGGCAGCAAGGAAGACGCATGCAATTCACTCACGAACACGAAGAGATCCAGCGCACGCTCAAGCGCTTCATCGACGACGAGATCAACCCGCATGTCGATGAATGGGAAGCCGCCGAAATCTTCCCCGCGCACCAGGTGTTCAAGCGCCTCGGCGAACTCGGCCTCCTGGGCCTGACCAAGCCCGAAGCCTATGGCGGCATGGGGCTCGACTATTCGTACTCGGTGGCGATGGCCGAGGCGCTGGGCCACATCAACTGCGGCGCGATCCCGATGGCCATCGGCGTGCAGACCGACATGGCCACGCCGGCGCTGGCCCGCTTCGGCTCCGACGCACTGCGGCGCGAGTTCCTGGCGCCGGCCATCGCGGGCGACATGGTGGCCTGCGTTGGCGTCTCGGAACCCGGCGCGGGCTCGGACGTGTCGGCCGTGAAAACCACGGCGCGCAAGGACGGCGGCGACTACATCATCAACGGCGCGAAGATGTGGATCACCAACAGCCTGCAGGCCGACTGGATGTGCCTGCTGGCCAACACCTCGGAAGGTGCGGCGCACAAGAACAAGAGCCTGATCGTCGTGCCGATGAACACGCCCGGCGTCATCAAGGCACAGAAGATCCGCAAGATCGGCATGATGGCCAGCGACACCGGGCTGATCCATTTCGACGACGTGCGCGTACCGCAGGCGAACCGCATCGGCGAGGAAGGCCTGGGCTTCACCTACCAGATGCAGCAGTTCCAGGAAGAGCGGCTGTGGGCCGCGGCGAGCGCGATCCTCGGCCTGCTGCGATGCATTGGCGAGACTGCCGACTACGCCCGCGAACGCAAGGCGTTCGGCCAATCGATCCTCGACAACCAAGTGGTGCACTTCCGGCTCGCCGAGCTGAAGACCGAGGTCGAGGCGCTGCGCGGGCTGACCTACATGGCGCTGGAGCAGTACATGGCCGGCAAGGACGTGACCGAGTGGGCGTCGATGGCCAAGCTGAAGGCGGGGCGGCTGCTGCGCGAGGTGCCGGATGCGTGCTTGCAGTACTGGGGCGGGATGGGGTTCACGTGGGACAACCCGGTGTCGAGACGCTACCGCGACGGCCGGCTGGCGTCGATTGGCGGCGGGGCGGACGAGGTGATGTTGGGGATCATCTCGAAGTACATGCACACCTTACCCCAGCGCCGATGAAGTTCTCGCCAGAACACGACCTCTTCCGCGACAGCGTTCGCGCCTTCGTCACGCGCGAGATCGCGCCGCATGTCCACGCCTGGGACGAGGCCGAAACCTTTCCGCGCGAGCTGTATGGCAAGGCCGCGGCGATCGGCCTGC
>JANOVJ010000605.1:0-2117 GCA_031417295.1 bacterium
GCCCGACATGGCCGACACGCTGGCTGCATTGCAAGCGCAAGGCGGTGCGTACACGCTGGAAACGGTCACGCCGCAGGGCGAGCGCAGCTACACCCGCATCGAGGCGATCCGCAAGGTGCTGCCTTACGAGCCCAGCCTGGCCGGGCTCATCGCCTGCGGTGCCGATGCGGCGACGCGCATCGTCTCTTTCACCGTCACCGAGGCCGGCTACTACCTCGACGCGAAGGATCGGCTCGATCCCGGTTTCGCCGACCTGAAGAGCGACATCGCCGCCGCGCGCGAAGGCCGCCCCGGCAGCACGATCTACGGTGCGCTCACAGCCCTGTTGCGGGCACGCATGAAGTCTGGCGCCGGCCCGGTGACGCTGCTCAACTGCGACAACCTGCGCCACAACGGCGACCGCTTTCGCGCCGGCCTGCTTCAGTTCGTCGATCTGGCTGGCGACACCGAGCTGCGCACCTGGATCGAAGCCCACACCAGCAGCCCGAACGCGATGGTCGACCGCATCACGCCGCGCCCGACGCCCGACGTTCGCGCCCGCGTGCTGGCCGCGACAGGCATCGACGACCCGGCAGCGCTGATGGCCGAGAGCTTCATCCAGTGGGTGATCGAAGACCGCTTCATCGCCGGCCGCCCAGCGTGGGAGCGCGTCGGCGTGCAGATGGTCGACTCCGTCGCGCCGTACGAGGAAGCGAAGATTCGCTTGCTCAACGCCACGCACTCGGCCATCGCCTGGGCTGGCACGCTGGCCGGCTACCACTTCATCCACGAAGGCACGCACGACGCGCGCATCAGAGGCTTCGCGTACGACTACGCAAGCGACGACACGATCCCAGCGCTCGACCGGCCCGACAAGCCCAGCCCGATCAACCTCGCCACCTACCGCGACACGGTGCTAGCCCGCTTCGGCAACCCGGAGATAGCAGACACGAACCAGCGCGTCGCGATGGACGGCTTCTCGAAGATTCCCGGCTTCATCCGGCCGACGATTGCCGAGCGGCTTTCTCGCGACGAATCGATCGCCAGCGTGGCAATGTTGCCTGCCCTGTTCCTCGCCTACCTGGAGCGCTGGCACCGCGGCGAGATTCCCTACACCTACCAGGACCAGGCGATGGACCCGGCGCTGGCGCACGCCATCTGCGCCGCCGCCGACCCGGTCGATGCGTTCAGCCGCGATGCCGTGCTCTGGGGCCCGCTCGCCGGTGACGCCCGGCTCATTGCCGCCCTCCGCACGGCGCGCGAACGTGTCTCTGCCTTCATTCAGGAAACCTCTCCATGAACCCCCGTTTGCAAGACCGCCACGCCTTGCTCACCGGTGCCGGTGGCGGCATCGGCTTGGCCGTGCTCGAAGCCTATCTGCGCGAAGGCGCGCGCTGCAGCGTCATCGATCTGGCGCCGCAACCCTCGGTGGGTGTGCTGTCGCTGGGGCAGAGGCACCTTGGGCGGCTGCATTACATCGGCGCTGACATCACGCAGCCGGGCGAGATCGCGCGCCTGGTCGAATCGGCACGGGCGTGCTTCGGCACGATCGATACGCTGGTCAACAATGCCGCGGTCTTCGACATGGCGCCGCTGCTCGACAGCAGCGAGGCGATGTACGACCGGCTCTTCGCCGTCAACGTGAAGGGTCTGTTCTTCACGATGCAGGCGGTGCTGAAGCAGATGGTTGAGGCTGGTGCCAAGGGCGCAATCATCAACCTCGCCTCGCAAGCCGGCCGCCGGGGCGAGGCGCTGGTGTCGCACTACTGCGCAAGTAAGGCTGCTGTCATCAGCTACACCCAGAGCGCCGCGTTGGCGATGGCGCCGCACGGCATCCGCGTCAACGCCATCGCGCCGGGGGTGATCGACACGCCGATGTGGAAGGAGGTCGATGCACTGTTCGCCCGCTACGAGGGGCTGCGGCCCGGCGAGAAGAAAATCGCCGTCGGCCTGGCGGTGCCGCTGGGTGCGATGGGCATGCCGGGCGACGTGGCCGGCGCGGCGGTGTTTCTGGCCAGCGCCGAAGCCTCGTACATCACCGCACAGACATTGAACGTGGATGGCGGTAACGTGATGAGCTGAAGCCGCACCGCCCTATGACCGCCCGCGCGCAACACCACCTGCCCCGCCAGCGCCAG
>JANOVJ010000606.1:0-1539 GCA_031417295.1 bacterium
TGACGATCTTCAACGCCGGCAACAAGGACAACGTGCTGCCCGGCCGCGCGAACGCGACCGTCAACTTTCGCCTGCTGCCCGGTGACAGCAGCGACGCGGTGGTGCAGCACGCCAACGACGCGATCGCCAACCCGGCGGTCAAGGTCGAGAAAGCGCCTGGCGTGGCCGAGGCGTCCGCCGTATCGGCCACCGACGCGCCGGGCTACAAGGCGATCAACCGGACGCTGCGCCAGCTTCACCCGGACGTGGTCGTTGCGCCCGGCCTGATGCTGGGCGCCACCGACGCGCGCTTCTTCGGCGAGGTGGCGGAGAACGTCTACCGCTTCTCGCCGGTGCGCGCCGGTCCGGCCGACCTGGCGCGCTTCCACGGCACCAACGAGCGCATTTCGGTGGCCAACCAGACCGAGGTGATTCAGTTCTACCATCAGCTTTTGCTGAACGCGTCGGCGCCCCGACCCTGACTCACAGAGGAGACTGCGATGAACGCACCGCACGAGCGCGCCACCTTCCTGCGCATGGAAGAAAGCACGGCCGGCGACTGGCAGAAGATCGTCGGCGAATACATGCCCTTCGCATCGCGCCTGCCCGACCGCCTGATGGCGCACCTGAAGGTGCTGGAAGGTGATTACGGCGGCTTCCCTGTGGACCGCTACACGCACTCGCTGCAGACCGCAACGCGCGCGCTGAAGGCCGGCTGCGATGAAGAGTACGTGGTCTGCGCGCTGTTCCACGACATCGGCGACACGCTCGGCACCTACAACCACTTCGACATCGCCGCCGCGATATTGAAGCCCTTCGTCAGCGACGCCAACCTGTGGATGGTGCAGCACCACGGCATCTTCCAGGGCTACTACTTCTTCCACCACATCGGGCTCGACCGCAACCTGCGCGATCAGTTTCGCGGCCAGCCGCACTACGTGCGCACCGAAGAGTTCTGCGCGCTGTACGACAACCCGGCCTTCGACCCGAATGCCGAGACACTGCCAATGAGCGAGTTCGAGCCGATGGTGCGCCGCGTCTTCGCCCAACCCCGCAACAGCCTTTACAAGGCCGCCATCGCCGCCTGAGCGGCCGCCGACAAACAACCCCCCAGGAGCCCCGCCATGACCCAAGCCGTGATCGTTTCCACTGCCCGCACGCCGCTCGCCAAGAGCTGGAAAGGCGCCTTCAACATGACCCACGGCGCGACGCTGGGCGGCCACGCCGTCAAGGCCGCCGTCGAACGCGCCGGCATCGAAGGCGCGCTGGTCGATGACGTGCTGATGGGCTGCGCCACGCCCGAAGGCGCGACCGGCGGCAACATCGCGCGCCAGATCGCGCTGCGCGCCGGGCTGCCCATCACCACCAGCGGGATGACGATCAACCGCTTCTGTTCCAGCGGCCTGCAGACCATCGCGACGGCCGCGCAGCGCATCATCGCCGGCGAGGGCGACACCTATGTGGCCGGCGGCGTGGAGAGCATCTCCTGCGTGCAGAACGAGGCCAACCGACACATGGGCGCCGACCCCTGGCTGCTGCAGCACAAGCCCGAGATCTACT
>JANOVJ010000607.1:0-7952 GCA_031417295.1 bacterium
CGACCAGACCGATGCCCATCAGCGTCGGGCTGTTCGGATTGGCACGCGTGGCGGCCTGTTCGGCGCGCAGCCCCTTGTAGTCGCAGGCCAGCAGCACCTTGTCGAGGGCAGTCTGGTAGTCGCCCGAGTCGTATTCGAAACCGAACGCCGACGTGTAGGGGAACTGCTCCTTGCGGATGAAGTTCTTGGCGCGGATCTCGGCCTTGTCGATGCCGAGCTTTTGCGCCAGGATGTCGACCAGCCGCTCGATCACGTACACCGCCTCGGTCACGCGGAACGAGCAGCGGTAGGCCACGCCCCCCGGCGCCTTGTTGGTGTACACGCCCTTGACGCTGCACCACGCCGCCGGAATGTCGTACGAGCCCGAGCAGATGTGGAACATGCCGGCCGGGAACTTGGTCGGGTCGGCGCAGGCGTCGAAGGCGCCGTGGTCGGCCAACACATCCACCCGCAGGCCGAGGATCTTGCCGTCGGCCGTGGCCGCGATCTCGCCGTCCATGTGGTAGTCGCGGGCGAACGCGGTGGACGAGATGTTCTCGATCCGGTCCTCGATCCACTTCACCGGCCGGCCGAGCACGATGCTGGCAACGATCGCGCAGACATAGCCGGGGTAGATGCCGACCTTGTTGCCGAAGCCGCCGCCGATGTCGGGCGAGACGATGCGCACCTTCGACTCCGGGATGCCCGACAGCAGCGAGACCACGGTGCGCACGATGTGCGGCGCCTGCGAGGTGATGTAGGTCACGAGTTCACCGCGGATCGGGTCGAAGCTCGCGACGCAGCCACAGGTTTCGAGCGGGCACGGGTGCACGCGCGGGTAGACGATGCGTTCCTTCAGCGTCACCGGCGCGGCGGCGAAGGCTGCATCGGCGGCAGCCCTGTCGCCAGCTTCCCAGGTGAAGATGTGGTTGTGGTGGTCGCGCTTGCCGTGCGCGCCTTCGGTCTTGCCGGCCAGGTCTTCGCGCAGCACCGGCGCGTCGGGGTCCAGCGCCTTGTAGGGGTCGATCACGACCGGCAGTTCCTCGTACTCGACGATCACCGCCTCGACGCCATCGGCCGCGGCGTAGCGGTCTTCGGCGATGACGACCGCCACTTCCTGCATCTGGAAATGCACCTTCTCGTCGGCCAGCACGGCCGCCACGTCACCGGCGAGCGTGGGCATCCAGTGGAGCTTGAGCGGCTTCAAATCGTCGGCGGTCAGCACCGCGATCACGCCAGGCACCTTCAGCGCCTCGCTTTTGTCGATGCGCTTGATGCGCGCGTGGGCCAGCGGCGAGCGCACGATGTCCATGTGGACCATGCCGGGCAGCTTCATGTCATCGACATAGTTGCCCTTGCCCTGGATGAAACGGGCGTCTTCCTTGCGCAGGCGGCTGTCGCCCAGGCCTTGCAAGGCCGCGCTGCGTTCGAGCAATGTGGGATCGACGGGGGCGTTCATGCGGCTGCCTTTTCAGTTTGCTGCAACTTCGCGGCGGCGTACTGCACCGCCTTGACGATGTTCTGGTAGCCGGTACATCGGCACAGGTTGCCGCTCATGCCGTGCCGAATCTCGTCCTCGCTCGGGTTCGCGTTCTCTTGCAAAAAGCGGTAGGCGCGGATCAGCATGCCCGGGGTGCAGAAGCCGCATTGCAGGCCGTGCTCCTTGTAGAAGCCTTCCTGCACCGCATGCAACACGCCGCCGCTGGCAAGGCCTTCGACGGTGAGCACGTCGGAGCCTTCGCATTGCACCGCGAGGTGGGTGCAGCTCTTCACCGACTGGCCGTCGATATCCACCGTGCAAGCGCCGCAGTGGCTGGTTTCGCAGCCGATGTGGGCGCCGGTGAGGTTGCATTCCTCGCGCAGGAAGTGAATCAGCAAGGTGCGTGGTTCGACGACCTTCTCGACCGTCTTGCCGTTGATCGTCAGGGAAACGAGTGTCTTGGCCATGGGTTCGGAGTCTCCGTTGATTCAAGCGCAGCGTGCCGCGGCTTTGGTGTCAAACACAAAGCGCCGCTGCGCGTCGCAGGGCGCGCTTGACCATCTGGCCGGCCATCGCGATCTTGTATTCGCGGTCGCCGCGCAAGTCGTCGGCGGGGTCGCAGATGGCCATCGCCTTGGCGGCGGCATCGGCGATCGTGGCGTCGCTGAGCGGCTTGCCGAGCAGCGCGGCTTCGGCGTCGTTCGCACGCAGCGCGGCCGGCGCGACGTTGGTCAGCGCAATGCGCACATGGCTCACGTTGCCGCCGTCGATGCGCAGCACCACGGCCGCGGCAGCGGTGGCCCAGTCGCCGGTCTTGCGCTTGAGTTTCTCGTAGGCGTAGCCGGTCTTCGGCGCGAAGGCGGGCACGCGGATCTCGACCAGGATTTCGTCTTCGGCCATCTGCGTCAGGTAGGTGCCGAGGAAGAAGCCGTCGGCGGGCACCTGGCGCCTGCCCTTCGGCCCTTCGAGCACGAAAGCGGCATCGAGCGCGAGGCTGATCGCCGGATGGTCGTTGCCCGGGTCGCCATGCGCGATGTCGCCGCCGATCGTGCCGCGGTTGCGCACCTGCGGGTCGGCAATCTGCCGCGCCGCTTCGGGCAGCAAAGGCAGCTTGGCTTGCAACAGCTTCGACGCGATCAAGTCGTTCTCGACCGTCATCGCGCCGATCACCACCGTCGCGCCGTCTTCACGGATGCCGCGCAATGCATCGATGCGGTTGAGGTCGATCAGGTGCGCCGGCTCGGCGAAGCGCAGCTTCATCATCGGCAACAGGCTGTGCCCGCCGGCCAGCAGCTTGGCGTCGCTGCCGAGTTGGCCGAGCAGTGCCACCGCGTCGGCCACGGAGCGGGGGGCGTGGTAGTCGAACCCTGGGGGAATCATCGTGCGTGTCTCCTTGCGGTCATGGTGGCCGATCATCGGCGCGTGGGCGCTGCTTCTTCACCACCCGCTACGCTAGGGGCAGGCCGTCCGGCGAGGAACCCTGACGCACGAAAGTTGAATCAGCGTGCACGAAGTGCCGCAAACCAAGCTTGAACCGCAACCGTCAGAACGAGGCCGGGGGTTATCCCGAGTCAGGCCCGAAGTGCGTCGGTTTCGGTGATCCCGAGGTGCGCCAGCAGGCGCGGCACGCTGGTCCGCGCCACCGGCAAGGGCGTGTTCTCGCCGCGCAGCTTCAGGCTCACCTTGCCGTCGTCGCGCAGGATCTGCTCAGCGAAATCGAGGTTCGCGAGGTAGCTGCGGTGGATGCGCAGGAACGAAGCGCCGTCGAGCCGCTCGGCCAGGTCGCTGATGTTGAGGTTGCAAAAGCTCGAGCCCTGCCCGGTGCTGACCCACGTGTAGTGGCCTTCGGAGCGGATGTAGGTGACGGTCTCGACGTCGACCAGCACGATGCGGTTCTGCGACACCGTCGGGATCTTCTGCAACTGGCGCTTGGCCTGCGGCTTTTGCGCCACCGGTTCGTCGCCGCTGACGATGTCGGTGATGTCGTAGAAGATCAGCGTGTAGCCGGCCGTCTCGCCGCGCAGGTTGGCGAGCTTGGTGACCTTGATCAACAGCACCCGCTCGGGGATGTTGATGATCATCGTCATCGGCGGCGGGTTGCTCACCGGGCACTCGGCCTGGTCGAGCAGAAACTTCACCTTCGCCACCGAGCGTTCGGGGTGAAACGACAGCACCATCTTGTCGAACGGCTGCTTGTCTTCCACCGGCAGCACGCGGCGGGCGAAGCTGTTCATCGCCACCACGGTGAGGTCGCGGTCGAGCTGCACCACGCCGACGTCGGAGCGTTCGAGCAGGTAGAGCGGGCTTGCGCGTGAATCCAGAGCGGCCTCCGTTGCGGACCCTCGGATTCAATCACCGAACGGGGTGCGGTGTGCAGACGGGGCTTCCCTGCTCCGTGCGACCGGAAACCTCAGCCCTCGCCGGGCCGCTCCCGAGAGGGCTGGGCTCCCCTCGGGGGACGATGCCGCGGGCATCTTGGGGTCGTCATCCTCAGGGCTCGGCGCCGCTGCGCAGCGGATACCCGGCGTCGCGCCAGGCCTTCATGCCGCCGTCCAGCGCCACCGCGCGCTGGAAGCCGAGCTGGCGCAGCGTGGCCGCGGCCAGCGTCGAGATGCGGCCGAATTCGCAACACGTGAGGATGCGCTGGGTCGGGTCGGGCAGCGCCTCGTTGACGCGCAGTTCGAGCTGCCCGCGCGGCAGCAGGCGGGCGCCTGCGATGTGGCCGGCCTCGTAGGCGTCGCGCTCGCGCACGTCGAGCAGCACCAGATCGGTGTCGCCGCGCTGCACCCGCGCCAGCAACTCGTCGAGCGCCATGAACGGCACCGTGGCCGCCGCCTCGGCGAGCAGCTCGCCAACCGTCTTGCCACCGCTCATGTTGGTGCGCAGCGCTTCGGTGATGTGGGTCGGCATCGTCAGGTTCAGGCCGCGCATCATCAGCACGAAGGCCTCGCGGCTCTGCGCCTTCAGGCGCGGGTTCGAGGCCAGTTCTTCGCCGATCGTCGAATGGCCGCGGCCCTTGTAGTCGTGCGCCGGGTAGACGAGCAGCGCCGGGTCGAGCTTCAGCAGGCGGTTGAACAGGCTGTCGTACAAGGCCTCGGGGTCGCCGGTCGGCAGGTCGGTGCGGCCGGTGCCGCCGATCAGCAATGTGTCGCCGGTGAACACCCGGTCTTCGGCCACCAGGCACATCGAGTCGCGGGTGTGGCCCGGCGTGTGCAGCACGCGCAGGCGCAGCTTGCCGACGACCAGCGTCTCGCCGTCATCGACCCGCATGTCCACCGCCCGCGCCGGGCTCAGGCGGTGCATCACCAGCGGCACCTTGAGCTGCTGCGCCAGTTGGCGCGTGGCCGAGAAGTGGTCGGCATGGGTGTGGGTGTCGATCACGAAGCGGATGCGCAGCCCGTCGCGGGTGGCGAGCGCGAGGTAGCGGTCGATCTGGCTGACCTCGGGGTCGATCAGCGCCGCGGCGCAGGTCTCGCCGCAGCCGACCAGGTACGACTGGCAGCCACCGGTGGCGATTTGCTCGAAAACCATGGGGGTCGGCTCGGCGGGCTTGCGGGTCAGGCCGCCGCCGGGCCGCCCCAAGGCGGGCTGCTCCCCCTTGGGCGGGCGCGATGCGGCGACGCCGCAAGCTTGGGGGTCGTCATCGTTCAGCCGGGTTGCTTGGTGATGCGCAGGTAGGGCTTGGGCGCCTTCCAGCCACCGGGGAACAGCTTCTTCGCATCGTCGTCGGAAACCGAGCCGGCAATGATCACGTCGTCACCGTTCCTCCAGTTCACCGGCGTCGAACTTTGTGCTTCGCCGTGAGCTGCATCGAGTCGAGCACGCGCAGGATTTCGTCGAAGTTGCGACCGGTCGTCATCGGGTAGGTCAGCATCAGCTTGATGCGCTTGTCGGGGCCGACGATGAACACCGAGCGCACGGTAGCGTTGGTCGCCGCGGTCCGGCCTTCGGAGGTGCCGGGCTCTTCGGCGGGCAGCATGTTGTAGAGCTTGGCCACGGCCAGGTCGCTGTCGCCGATCATCGGGTACTTCGGCAAATGGCCTTGCGTCTCCTCGATGTCGGCCGCCCAGCGGTGGTGGTTTTCCACCGGGTCCACGCTCAGGCCGATCAGCTTGGCGTTGCGCCGAGTGAACTCGGGCTCGATCTTGGCCATGTAGCCGAGTTCGGTCGTGCACACCGGCGTGAAGTCTTTCGGGTGCGAGAACAGGACCGCCCAAGTGTCGCCGATCCAGTCGTGGAACTTGATCGGGCCTTGCGTCGTCTGGGCGGTGAAGTCGGGGGCGAGGTCGTTGATGCGCAGCGACATGAGCGGGCTCCTTGACGGTGTTGGGGCCGGACGCCTACCGGGCAGTCGGGCCACCGATTATTGGCGGCGACGATGGCTTTGCCAAGCAAGCGTTGAGGAAAGCGCTGAGGGCAT
The DNA here is from genome assembly GCA_031417295.1 of bacterium. Classification (GTDB taxonomy): domain Bacteria; phylum Pseudomonadota; class Gammaproteobacteria; order Burkholderiales; family Burkholderiaceae_C; genus CAIKUF01. The sequence goes on from JANOVJ010000607.1 coordinate 5,880, forward strand.
AGATTCCCCGCGCCGACATCGGCGTCGGGCCTGCGGTAAAAGTGCGCCTCCACCCCGTTCGGAGAATCGACATGTCCACCACGCCACCGCGCCCGACCGCAGCCGACTTCGACCCCGAAGTGCTGCGCCTGTTCGACCAGTACGTTCACGGCCAGCTCGACCGCCGCGGCTTCCTAGATCGGGCCGCGCGCTTCGTTGTCGGCGGGGCCACCGGCGCCACCGCCGTGCTGGCCGCGCTGAGCCCGAACTTCGCACTCGCGCAAAAGGTGCCGCCGAACGACGCGCGCATCAAGACCGAGTTCGTCGAGTTCCCCTCCCCCGCCGGCTACGGCAAGGTGCGCGCCTACGTCGCGCGGCCAGCGCAGGCCGCGGGGCCGCTGCCGGTGGTGTTGGTGGCGCACGAGAACCGCGGTCTGAACCCGCACATCGAAGACATCGCGCGCCGGTTGGCGCTCGACAACTTCATCACGATGGCGCCCGACGCGCTGTTCCCGCTCGGCGGCTACCCCGGCGACGAAGACAAGGCACGCGACCTGTTCGGCAAGCTCGACCAGGCGAAGACCGGCGAAGACTTCGTCGCCGCGGCGAACTTCGCCCGCGCCATCGCCGGCGGCAACGGCAAGCTCGGCGCGGTGGGCTTTTGCTGGGGCGGCGGCACCGTCAACATGCTCGCCACGCGGGTGCCGGAACTCGTGGCCGGCGTGCCGTTCTACGGCGCCGCCGCGCCGCTCGACCGGGTGGGCAACATCAAGGCCGAGCTGCTGCTGATCTTTGCCGACAACGACGAGCGCATCAACGCGATGTGGCCGCCGTTCGAGGGCGCGCTGAAGGGGGCCAACGTGCGCTTCCAGGCCTACAAGTTCCCCGGCACGCAGCACGGCTTCAACAACGACACGACGCCGCGCTTCGACGAGGCCGCCGCGCAACAGGCCTGGAGCCGCACGCTGGCGACTTTCAACCGGACGCTGCGCGCCTGATCGCGCACCGGGCCACCCCAAGCCGACTGCGGCCTTGCAGGCCACGCTGGGCCAGCGGCCCGGCTCGTCGCCAGGCATGACCAGCCCTCAGGGCTGTTCATTTCCGGGCTCCGCCCCTCGGGGGCAGCGAACGAAGCGCGCTGGGGGCTGTCATCTCAATGCTGCAATATCTTCGACAAGAACTCTTTCGCCCGCGGCGAGCGCTTGTCGGCGTTGTCGAAGAAGTCGTCGCGGGTGCAGTCTTCGACGATCTTGCCGGCGTCCATGAAGATCACCCGGTGGCTCACCTTGCGCGCGAAGCCCATCTCGTGGGTGACGACCATCATCGTCATGCCCTCCTTGGCGAGCAGGATCATCACGTCGAGCACCTCGCCGACCATCTCGGGGTCGAGCGCTGAAGTGGGCTCGTCGAACAGCATCACGATCGGGTCCATGCTGAGCGCGCGCGCGATCGCCACCCGCTGCTGCTGGCCGCCCGAGAGCTGGCCGGGGAACTTGTCTTTCTGCGCGATCAGGCCCACGCGGTCGAGCATCTTCAGGCCGCGCGTCTTCGCCTCATCGGCGCCACGGCCGAGCACCTTGATCTGCGCCAGCGTCAGGTTCTCGGTCACCGAGAGGTGCGGGAACAGCTCGAAGTTCTGGAACACCATGCCCACGCGCGAGCGCATCTTCGGCAGGTCGGTCTTCGGGTCGGCGATCGAGACGCCATCGACGATGATGTCGCCCTTCTGGAATGGCTCCAATGCGTTGACGGTCTTGATCAGCGTGCTCTTGCCCGAGCCCGACGGGCCGCAAACCACCACCACATCGCCCTTGTTGATGGTGGTGGTGCAGTCGGTCAGCACCTGGAAGCTGCCGTACCACTTGGAGACGTTCTTGATGTCGATCATGGCGATCTCTGTTGTCCGACTAGCGAATGATCTGAATCTTCTTCTGCAGCCGGCGCACGAGCATCGACAGGCTGAAGCAGATGATGAAATAAACGACGGCGGCAACCAGGTAGGTTTCAACCGGGCGGTTGAAGTTCTTGCCCGCGATCTCGAAGCCCTTCAACAGGTCGTAGGCACCGATGGCATAGACCAGCGAGGTGTCCTGG
>JANOVJ010000608.1:0-2799 GCA_031417295.1 bacterium
GCGCCGAAGCCTCGTACATCACCGCACAGACATTGAACGTGGATGGCGGTAACGTGATGAGCTGAAACCACGCCACTCCATGTCCGCCCGCGCGCAACACCACCTGCCCCGCCAGCGCCAGCCCGAGCTGGAGCACGAGCACGCGCGCCCGCCGTCGCTGGGCTACGAAACCCCGCAGGAGAGTGGCCTGGTGCGCTGCCTAGCCCACGGCTTCCCGACGCCGCTGGCGCGCTGGCACTACCACGACGAGTACGAGCTGCACCTGATCACGGCCACCTACGGCAAGGCTTTCATCGGCGACTGGATCGGGCCGTTCCAGCCCGGCCACGTGGTGCTCACCGGGCCGCGCCTGCCGCACAACTGGATCTCGCTCGACCTTCCCGAAGGCGGCGTCGCCGAGCGCGACCTGGTGATCCAGTTCCTGCACGACCCCGTCGTTCGCGCCGCCGAACAAATCCCGGAACTCGCCGAGGTGTTGCCGCTGCTCGAACGCGCCCGCCACGGCATCGAATTCTTCGGCCTCGCCGTGCGCTCGGAAGCGCACTGGCGCGAGATCAAGGCCAACCGCGGCCTGCGCCGCTTCGCGATCTTCTGCGACTTTTTGAGCGACCTGGCGCGCTGCACCGACTACCGGCTGCTGTCGAACGTGCAGATGCAGGGCGTGGACGACGATACGCAGCTCGACCAGATCAACGCCATCGTCAACCGCCTCACCGACGACGTCGCCCGGCCGCTGCTGGCGAACGAGGTGGCGGCCGAACTCGGCATGAGCGAAAGCCGCTTCAGCCGCTTCTTTCGCCGCGCGACGGGCAACACCTTCACCGATTTCGTCAACCGCGTGCGCATCAACCGTGCCTGCCAGCTGCTGATGGAGTCTGACCGCCAGATCACCCACATCTGCTACGAGGTCGGCTTCAACAACGTGGCCAATTTCAACCGGCGCTTCCTCGAAATCAAGGGCATGACGCCGTCGGAATTCCGGCGCCAGGCCGAAAGCCGGTTCGGCGGGTCGCGGGCCTGATTCAGGCCCGCCGGGGCGAATCAATAGCGGGCGAAGCTCGTCGGCAAGGCGAGCGCGGCGTCTCGACAACGTGCGCCTGACGCTGGGCGCAACGCCGAAGCGGGCTGCCGTTGCGCTAACCTCGCACCAGGTGCCCGTGGCCATCGCGTCGCCCGCCTACCCACCCCCGAACGAAGGATGTCCCGTGATCGACTTCGCCCTGCATGCGCTCGAGATCCATCCCGAGATCGCCATCGTCCTGGCGATCGCTTTGTGTCGGCGGAGATGCAGGCCTTCGTCAAGGCGCGCATCGGCAGCGTGAAAGCACCTAGGCAGATCGACCCGGGCGCGCTGGGCACCGTGTTCAGCGACCGGCCGAGCCCCTTCGAAGCCTTCGACCAGGGAACCAATCCCCCTGTTTCGCCCGCCCCGGCCCCCTAGTCTGGAGCCCAGACCTTGCCTGGCCGTCGTCGATACTTGACGGCGCCATTTCCGGGTGGGCTGTAGTCGGTTCGCCCGGGGCCCGCGCCAGGGTCGGTCGGCCCTGGCATCGCTGATCTTCAACGCCAACTCGACACCGGCCTCGGCGCCGGCAAGGAGACTCAAATGTCCATTGCATCCCTGTTGCGCATCAACCTGCTGGCTGTTTCCGCGGCAACTTGCCTGATCACGAATTCGATCGCCGCGGGCGGCGAGCCGGGCGGCATGGACGCCGCGGCTGCGCAAGGCGTTGCCCCCGCCAATGCGGCGGCCGTCGGGCGCGTTTTGCAGTCCACTTACTCGACCACGGGCAACGGCAACGGCTCCGCGCTCCCAGCTGCCACCTTCAGCGTCGTCGACACGACAACGATCGTCTGTGGTCCTGTTGCTGGCTGCTATATCGGCATGGAGGCGATGGTTCAACTGGCCCCGAGCGGAGGCGATTGGGCGATCTGCCTCTATGTCGATGGGGTGAGCGTGAATTGCCCCTATCAAGGGGTCAACGGGGTCAGCTCATTCGTGGTGGGCAACTACCGCGCCATTTCCGGCCTGGTGGCCAAGGGCACGCACACGGCCGAGCTGCGCGTCTACACGAGTACTGCCGGAGGCCTGTACCGTTGGTCCGTCGACTACCGGAAGTACAAGGGCTGATCGGTCCGCGCAACCGATTCGCCGCAGCCTAGCCCCGCAGCTCGAGGGCAGCACCGACCCGGCCTCGTGCCGGGTCACTCGTTTTGGCGGGGCAACCTTGAGGTCCCCGGCTCGCGAACCGCCGGAAGGTCACGTTCCTGCAGCAGGAAGCGCTCGGCCGGGGTGGGCGCGCCGAGGAAGAGAACGCGATGGGCTGGCAGCGCGGGTACCTGGACCGCACGTTTGCCATCGCGCCGGTCGGCGGCTTTGTCGACCGGGGGCTGCAGAGCTTCAAGGAATTTCCGCCGCGGCGGAAGCCGGGCGGCTTCAACCATCGAGCGTGTGATGGAGGCCGTGACCCGCTGCGCGGGCGACAAGTAGCCAGCGGCCCGCCCGCGAGGGGTTAACCTGCTGGCTTGGCAACCGACCGGCAGGCGGAGACAGCGAATGGCCGATCAAGACCCCGCGCGAGGCGCACCGACGCCGATGTCGTTCAACCGGCTCGGCCCCTTCTATCGCTTGCAACGGCGGCTTGGCCTGCTGACCGACACCGACCTGGCGGCCGGCCGGCGTGGCGTGCTGTTCATCGCGCTGGCCTGGCTGCCCGCCATCGCGCTGGCGCTGGTGCAACGCTATGCGCTGAACGCCGACCACGCCCTGTTGCTGCTGTTCGATTTCAGCGCCTATGC
>JANOVJ010000609.1:0-2788 GCA_031417295.1 bacterium
GGCCGAAGGTGTCGCCCGTGAAGAAGCCGCGGCTGCGCTCGTCCCAGATGGCGTGGTGGTGGCGGGCATGGCCGGGGGTGTCGATGAACAGCAACGGCCGGCCGGCAAGTTGCAGCGTCATGCCGTCGTCCGTGGCCAGCACGCGCTCGGCCGGCACCGGCACCAGCGTGCCGTAGGCGCGCGCCATCTCGGCGTCGCCGTACACCGCGCGGGCGCCTTCGAACAACGCGCTCGGGTCGATCATGTGGCGCGCGCCGCGGGCGTGGACCACGAGCTTGGCGTTCGGCAGCGACTGCATCAGCAGCCCGGCGCCGCCGGCATGGTCGAGGTGCACATGGGTCACGATCAGCCAGTCCACCGCCTCGGGTTCGAGGCCCGCCGCCGCGAGCGCGGCCAGCAGGCGCGGCACGCCGTGGTTGGTGCCGGTGTCGATGAAGGCGGCGCGGCCTTGCTCGACCATCAGGTACGCGGCGTCGAAGCGCGGCCTGTGAAAGCCGGTGTCGATGGTGTGGATGCCGTGCGGCAGCGGCTCGACGTGGGGCGATGGGATGGGGCTCATTGGGTGTCCAGGGTCAGTTTCACCTGCGGCGTCCAGGCCGCTTCGCTTGGGGCGCCGCCCGTGCGCAGCTTGGGTTCGCCGAGGAACAGGCGCTCACTCGGCAGGCCCTTGGCGATCAGCGCGTCGCGCACCGCGAGGCCACGCTGCAAGGCCAGTTGGCGCATCGCCTCGGGGCTCACGCTCACATGCTGGCGCAGCAGCGCCTCCATCTCGTCGGGCGCGATGTCGGCCTTCAGGCCGACGATGTTGCGCGGCTTGTCGGGCAGGTCGGTCGCGCGGTAGACCTCTTTCACGAGGCGCGCCCGCTCGTCTGCCGGGAGCGAGGTCGAGGCCACGGGCGCCGAGGCCGTACCGGCCGCGCGAAGCTGCTCGCGCCGCTGCTCCTGCAGCAGGCGCTGCTCGACCGTGGCGCGCTGGAAGGCGTCGTGCTCGGCGGCGGGATCGGCCTCGCCGGTGACGGTCATCTTCAACGCCGGCCGGTCGGCCAGTGCCTTGGCCACCTTGTCGAGCGCCGCGCTGCCGGCCTCGGCAGGCTGGGCGGTGCCGGGCTGGAACGCGACCACGCTGATGTCGGGCCCACCGCCGCGGGAGAGCAGCGCGAACGGCGCGGTGACGGCCTTGGCCAGCAGGTTGACGATCACCTTCCAGATGATCGGGCCGAGGCTGAACTGCGGGTCGTTCAGCGTGCCGCTGACCGGCAGGTCGATGTCAATCACCCCGTTGCGGTCTTTCAGCAGCGCGACGGCCAATCGCACCGGCAGCTTGGTGGCGGTGGGGCTCTCGACACGCTCGCCGAAGGTGAGCTGGTTCAACACGAGCTGGTGGCTGGCCTCGAGCTTGCCGTCGGGTTCGATCTTGTAGTGCACCTCGACCGAGAGCTTGCCGCGCTCGATCGCGTAGCCGGCGTACTTGCCGGCGTAGGTGGAGAGCGGCGCGAGTTCGATGTCGCTCGCCTTGGCGGTGATGTCGAGCTCGCGCGGCACGGCGTAGGGCTTGAGCCGGCCGCCGATTTCGAGCAGGCCGGTCCCGGCGACACGCCCGCTCAGTTGCAGCGTGGCCGGCTCGCCGCTGCCGCTGCGGTAGGCGCCGAGGCTGCCGTTCAGGTCGGTCAACGCGGCGCTGTAGTTGGGCTTGACAAAGCGGTCGTTGAAATCGACCCGGCCAGCCACCAGGCGCAGGCCGCCGAGGTCGAGTTCCAGCGGTGGCGCGACACGCTCGGCCGTGGCCTCGGCCGCTGTCGGCGCACTGGCGGCGCCGGCCGCTGCGACGGCGTTCGGCCGCGCGGGCGCGACATCGCGCAGGTTGAACTGGCCCTGCTCGGTCAGGATCAGGCGCGCAAAGAAGTCGCTCAGCGTCGCCTCGCGGACCACGACCTTCGGCACCGCGCCCGGGCGCACGACCACGCTCACGCCGTTGAGCGCGAACGATTGCCAGCTCAGCAATTCACGGTCGCTCTCGTCACCCGCTCCCGCTCCCACAGCCGCGCCGGGCCGGGCCATCGATTGCAGCATCAGGTCCGACAGCAGCACGTCGCCGGCGGCGTCGAGCTGCAGCCCGGCCGCGTCGGCCTGCTTCAGCGACAGCTCGCCCTGGAAGCCCGCCTCGGCACGCTCCAGGCGCAACCCCAGGTCGTGCGGCAGGTAGGCCTGCACGGCATGGACCGGAAACCGCTCGATGCGCAACTTGCCGTTGACGGCCAGCGGATGCAGGCCGAACCGGCCACGCCAATCGACCAGGCTCGGCTGGCCGCCTGCACCTTCGCGCGGATTGGCGATGCGGGCGCTGACGCGGACCTGCGGCGTCGAGACCAGCCGCTCGCCGTCGAGTTGCAGGCCTTGCAGCCCGACTTGCAACCGATCGATACCCAGGCGCACCGTGGGCGCCGACGCGCCCGCGCGGGCCGGTGCCGGCGCGGCATCGACATAGCTCACCTGCCCGCCTTCGAGCGCGAAATCGTCGAGCCGGACTTGCCAGGTCGCCTCGGCGGCGGCGCGCACCAGTGGCCGCGCGCTGTCTTCGAGCGGCGTCGGGCCGGCCAGGCGCATCAGGTTCCACTGGCCGGCGGGCGAGCGTTCCAGGCGCAGCTCGGGGCGCAGCAGCTTCAGGCTGCCGATAGCGATCGATTGCGCGGCCAGGTCGAGCGCGACCTGGTTCAACTGCACGCGCTGCGCCGCCAGCGTCTCGCCGCGAGCGGTGGCCTGGCCTGGCAGCCGCTCGTCGGCCTTCAAG
>JANOVJ010000610.1:0-4601 GCA_031417295.1 bacterium
CCTTGCCCGAATCGTTGACGAGCTTGATGTTGTAGGCGTCCATGAAGGTCAGGACCGAGAAAAACGAGTCGCACCAATCCACGCCCATCCGGAACCCCGTGCCGAAGGCGCGGTTGCCGCTCTTCTGGCGGTAGGCCGGCTGGACCTTGTCGCACCAGAAATCCCAGTAGCCTTTCCAGTCTTTCGGGATGTCGCTTTCCTTGAAGCCTGCCTCGGCCAGCATGTCCTTCCAGTACTGGATGTGCATGGTCTGCTGCTTGATCGGGAAGGCGTAATACGCCCGGCTCTTGGTGACGTTGTTGTAAAGGAAGGTGGTTGACAGCGCGGCCGGCTCGAAGCGCGAAGCGATCGGGTCGATGATGCTCGACACGTCTTCGAGCTTGCCCTCGAAGGCCCACTTAGCCGTGACCTGGAAGTCGTAGACGTCGCCATAGGCCACGTCGGGCGGGTTGCCGGCGTCGAGCGCGGCCACCGACTTCGGGATCATTTCCTGCGGCGCGTAGAGCGAGAGCTCGACCTTCCACTTTGGGTTCTTGGCCTCGAACTTCTTGATCGCCGCGAACAACGCTTCGTCTTCGGCCTTGTAGAAGCCCTTGCCCCACCAGACGGTGAGTTTTTCCTGGGCCACGGCGGGGAAGCCAGCCACCAGCCCGGCGCCGACGAGCGCGCAGCCAATCCACTTTCTGAGTTGCATCGGGATCTCTCCTGTGAGGGTCTGCACCTGTCCGGCGCGCGCCAGATCGTATGATGATTGGGCCGCGCGGGCGGCGGGAGTTACCCGAGGGTCGGCTCCCCCCGACCCGGCTTGCAACGCCCGCGGCGGCGGTGCGGCGGTTCGGCGGGAGAGGGGGCTCAGGCCGTGCCGGCAGCCTGCGCCACGGTGTGCGGATCGACCCCCAGCGGGGCGGCCGCAGCAAGAATCTGCTGCCAGGTCGCGTCGTCTACCGGCACGCCTTGGGCCAGGCGAAGCGCCCGCGATTCGCGCTCGGGCTCGCCGGCCAGGCGCACCCGGTCGAAGCCCTCGCGCGGCGGCGAGGCGAGCACCCAGTCGACAAAGGCGAGTGCCTCGCGCTCGAAGCCGGCCGCGTCGCCGAGCGCGGCCGGGTCGATCAGCACCGTCAGCATGCCGTTCAGGATGCGCTTCTTGCTCGCGTCCGCGGTGTGCTGCGTCATGCCCGCCGCCAGCGCGCCGCCGAGCAGCTCGCACAACACCGCCAGGCCGTAGCCCTTGTGCGCGCCGAACGCGAGGATCGCGCCGTAGGGCTCGACCACCGAGAAGCGCGGGTCGGTGGTCGGCCGGCCGGTGTTGTCGATCAGCAAGTCGGGCGCAACGGGTTCACCCTTGTTGTGGGCGACGCGGGTCTTGCCCTGGGCGACCATGCTGGTCGCGAAGTCGAGGATCATCGGCGGCCGGCCGGGCAGCGGGATGCCGGCCGTGAACGGGTTGGTACCGAAGCGCGCATCGGCGCCGCCGTAGGGTGCGACGATGCCGCGCGAGATGACGTTCACGAAGTGCAGCGAGACCAGCCCCGCCTGCGCCGCCAGCTCGGCCCAGGCGCCGATGCGGCCCAGGTGGTGGGCGTTGCCCAGCGCCACGGTGCAGCAGCCGGTCTGGCGCGCCCGGGCGATGCCGATCTCCATCGCCTCGCGGCCGATCACCTGGCCGAAGCCGGCGTCGCCGTCGAGCCGCAGCAGCGCGCCGGCGTCGAGCACGGTGCGCACGTGGGCGTTGGGCTTCAACCCGCCTTCGAGGTACGACTCGACGTAGCGCGGCAGCATGCCGATGCCGTGCGAGTCGTGGCCGGTGAGGTTGGCCTCGATCAGGTTGGTGACGACTTCGTCCACCTCTTGCGCGCCGCTGCCGAAGCCGGCGACGAGTTGCCTCATCGCTCGGTGGAGGCGCTCGACCGCGATCGTGTGCATCTTCATCGAAGGCTCCTCGGGGCGAGCGCTGTGCAGCGCTTCAGTTCACTGGCATTCGGGCACTGGCGAGGGCAAGGCCTCACCCGCGAAGTGCGCCTTCAGGTTGGCCAGCGCCAGGTCGGCCATGGCCTGGCGCGTCTGCCCGGTGGCGCTGCCGATGTGCGGCGTGAGCACCACGTTGTCCATCTCGCGCAGCGCCTGCGGCACGTTGGGCTCGTTCTCGAACACGTCGAGCGCGGCGCCGGCAATGGTGCCGGCTTGCAGCGCAGCAATCAGCGCCGTCTCGTCGATCACCGAACCGCGGGCCACGTTGACCACGCAACCTTGCGGGCCGAGCGCGGCCAGCACCTCGGCGTCGATCAGCTTGCGCGTGCCGGCGCCGCCGGGCGTGATGATGACCAGGAAATCGCTTTGCGCCGCCAGCGCCACAGCGCTTGGCAGGTAGCGCAGCGGCAGCTCGGGCTTGGCGCTGCGCGCGGTGTAGGCGATGCTCATGCCGAAGGCGGCAGCCCGCTGCGCGATGGCCTGGCCGATGCGGCCCATGCCGACGATGCCCAGCCTTGCCCCGGACACCTTGCGCCCCAGCGGCAGCGGCCCGGCCGGCCATTGGCCATTCCGCACGAAGCGGTCGGCCCGCGCCACCTGGCGCGCCCAGGCCAGCATCAGCGCCAGCGCCAGGTCGGCCACGTCGTCGTTCAGCACACCGGGGGTGTGCGTGACGGTGACGCCGCGCGCCTTGGCGGCGGCGACGTCGATGCCGTCGTAGCCGACGCCCATCACCGAGATGATCTCCAGCGCCGGCAGTTGTTGCAACAGCTCCGCGCCGACCCGCGACTCCCCGCTGGCGGCGATGGCCCGGATCCGTGGCGCGACCTGCGCGAACGCGGTGAGGTCGGTTTCGTGCAGGCGCTGGTGCACCGAATACGCGGCCTGCAGCGGCGTTTGAAGCAACGGTGGCAGGTTGGCAACGCAAAGGACTTCGATCGCAGACAAGAGCGCACTCCCGGGTGGCGCCGCCCGCAGCGGCCGATCGTATGATGATAGTGGGCGTCGGCACACGGCCCGGCCCTGCTCCCTCGGCTGACCCAGGAACCCCTCATGATTTCGATCGGATTCATCGGCGCGAGCGGCCTGATGGGCCACGGCATGGCGAAGAACCTGCTCGCCAAGGGCCACCCACTGGCGCTGACGGTGCACCGCCGCCGCGAGCCGGTGGCCGACCTGCTGGCGGCGGGCGCAACCGAAGCGCCTTCGCCCGCCGCGCTGGCCGCGCGGAGCGGAATCGTATTCCTGTGCGTGACCGGCTCGCCGCAGGTCGAAGCCGCCGTCACTGGTGCCGAGGGCCTGCTGGCGGGCGCGAAGGCGGGCCTCACGATCGTCGACTGCTCGACCAGCGAACCCGACTCGACCACCCGGTTGCGCGAGCGCTGCGCGGCTGTAGGCGTCCTGTTCGTCGATGCGCCGCTGGCGCGCACGCCGGTCGAAGCCGAGGCCGGCAAGCTGAACGTGATGATCGGCGCCGACGCCGCCGTGTTCGCCCGGCTGGAGCCGGTGCTGCGCTGCTTCGCGGAGAACGTGTTCCACGTTGGCGGGCCGGGCGCCGGGCACATCATCAAGCTGCTCAACAACTTCATCGCGCAGGCCATTTGCACCGCGACTGCCGAGGCCTTCGCGGTCGGCCAGCGGGCCGGCATCGACCCGAAAAAGCTGGTCGAGCTGGTCTCGGCCGGGGCCGTGAACTCGGGCCTGTTCCAGGCCATGGCCAAGACCTTGTCGGGCGACCTGGCGGGGCTGAAGTTCGAGCTCGACAACGCGCGCAAGGACCTGCGCTACTACACCCACCTGGCCGAAGGGCTGGCGATTCCGAGCCTGGTGGGCGAGGCGGTGCACCAGTCGCTCGCGCTGGCCTGCGCGCTGGGCCACGGCCGCAAATACGTGCCGTCGCTGGTCGAGGCGCAGGAGCAGCTCAGCGGGGCGGTGCTGGTGCCGCGCTGAGGGCGCCAATCGCATCTACCCAGTGGAGACTGTTTTCGCTGGGTCACTCGCCGCACGCACCCGGCAGCGCGGCTGGAACGCCTGCGCCTTGCAGGTCTCGGCAAGCCGGCGATGGCGCCTGTCCGGCTCAGGCCCTCAGCGCCGTCAACACCTCGTCGAGCATCTTCTTCGCATCGCCGAAGAGCATGCGGTTGTTCTCTTTGTAGAACAGCGGGTTGTCGACCCCGGCGTAACCGGAGGCCATGCTTCGCTTCATCACGATCGACGTCCTGGCCTTCCAGACTTCCAGCACCGGCATGCCGGCGATGGGGCTCGTCGGGTCTTCCTGCGCGGCCGGGTTCACGATGTCGTTGGCGCCGATGACCATCGACACGTCGGTGGCGGGGAAGTCGGCGTTGATCTCGTCCATCTCGAGAACGATGTCGTAGGGCACCTTGGCTTCGGCGAGCAGCACGTTCATGTGGCCCGGCATGCGCCCGGCGACGGGATGGATGCCGAAGCGCACGTTGACGCCCTTCTCGCGCAGCAGCCGGGTGATCTCGAACACCGTGTGCTGGGCCTGCGCCACCGCCATGCCGTAGCCGGGCACGATGATCACGTTCTTGGCTTCGCGCAGCAGTTCCGCGGTTTCCAGCGCGGCAATCGGCGCCACCTCGCCGGCCGGATGCGCGTCGCCCGCCGCC
>JANOVJ010000611.1:0-2991 GCA_031417295.1 bacterium
CGACGAGGGCCTGCGTCAGGTCTTCCATGAACGTGGGCGCGGTGGCGTTGCACACGTGCACGGCGCCGAGCGAGCGCAGCAACTGCTCCTGCTCGGGCTTGCGCACGATGTTGACCAGGCCGATGCCGTCGGCGAGGCAGATCCGGTTCAGCATCTGGCCGAGGTTCGACGCCGCCGCGGTGTGCACCAGCGCGCTGTGGCCTTCGCGCCGCATGGTCTCGACCATGCCGAGCGCGGTGAGCGGGTTGACGAAGCACGACGCGCCTTCGGCCGGCGTGGTGCCCGGCGGCAGCAACAGGCACTGCTCGACCGGGATGCAGCGGTACTGCGCGTACATCGCCCCGCCGAGGGCGGCCACCGTCTTGCCCAGCAGCGCCTGCGCGGCTGCCGACGCGCCGGCCGCGACGACCACGCCCGCGCCCTCGTTGCCGACCGGCAGCGACTGGCCGAGCCGGCCCGCCATGCTCTTCATTGCGCGCTCGGGGATGCGGGCGGTGACGACCGGGCTGGCCGCCGTGCCCGACACGACCGCCGTGGCCATGTCGGCCGCGCCGAACAGCAGGCCGATGTCAGACGGGTTGATCGGCGCGGCCTCGATGCGCAGCACCACTTCATTCGGCCCGGGCGCCGGCAGCGGGGTGTCGACCAGCGAGAGCTCCAGCTCGCCACTCGGTTTGACCAGGGAACGAAGCTGGAGCGCGCTGCGCGGGGCGTTGTTGTTCATGGTGGACAGGGCCTCGGGTCATGGGGAAATTGGTGCCGGGACGGGAGCGGCGTTGCCGCCGGGCGGTACCTGCAACGCCGGCTCAGCATAGCGTTGAACCCGGCGCGGCACGAGTGGCCCGAGTGTGGGTGGCGAGTGTGTACGGAGCAAGCGCGTCCGTGGCAGGCGCGCGCGTGGCCAGCGCATGCATGGCCAGCGCGTGCATGGCCCGCCCGTGCGGCGACAATTCGCCCTCGATCGCTTTCATACCCTGCCCGCCGTGCACGACAACCCCACCCCCGCCGAGCCGCCCAGCGCGGCTGCCGACCCCGCTGCTTTGGCGCCAGCCCCGGCCGCGCAGCTTGCGCCTGCGGAGCAAGGTATGCAGGCCGCCCCGGCCACCCCGGCCGATCTGCCCGAGCCGGTTGCACCGGCAGCGCAGCTACCGCACGACGGGCCGGCCGAGCCAACGGCAGAGGCCGCGCCAATGGCCCCGCTGACGCCACCGGCGGTGCCCGAACTGTCGCCGACGGCATGCGCCGCCCAACTGGCCGCGCTGTTCCCGGCGGTGTTCGCGCCGGGCGCACCGAAGCCGCTGAAGCTGCGCATCCAGGTCGACATTCAGCAACGCGCGCCGGGCACGTTCACGAAGCGGGTGCTGTCGCACTTCCTGCAGCGCCACACCACCGGCACGGCCTACCTCAAGGCACTGGTGAACGCGCCGCACCGGCTCGACCTGGACGGCGCGCCCGCCGGCGAGCCCACCGACGAACACCGCCAGGCGGCCGTCGCCGAACTCGAGCGGCGCCGCGCGCTGCACGACGCCCGCCGCGCAGCCGAACGCACCGTGCAGCGCGACGCGCAACGCAATGAGCTGCGCGAGGCCCAGCGCAAGGCGCAAGACGAAGCCCGGCGCGCCTACGAAGCCGACGCCCAGGCCCGCGGCCAACGCGACGCGCTGCTGCGCGCGTTCGAGGCCACCACGCTGACGCGCAAGAACTTCTGCGCCCTCAAGGGCGTGGCAGAAGCCGAACTCGATACGGTGCTCGAGCGGGCGCGGCACGACCGGGAACAGCAACGAATGCAGGCGCAGCGGCCGACACGGCCGCCCGAGCGCCCACCCGAAGCACGGCGTGATGAACGCGGGCAGCGGCCCGAACGTGGCAGGCCACCGCACCAGCGCGCGCCGACGGCGGGCAAGCCGCAGCGATAGGCTCCGGGCGGGGCGCAGCCGGGTCGCGCAGCGCACTCGCCAGAAAGCATGTCGGATTCAGGGTGGAAGCGCCCCGCCGACGCTGCCAGGAACGCCACGGCGCGTGCCAATGGCAGGCCACGTCGAAGCGGGACAGGAGATTGCGACGGCGCGCTATCGCGCCGTCGTCAATGCGAGAAAGGACAAGCGATGACCATTGACACCGAAGTCCGCCACATCACGAAGGCTGGCGCCAACCTGTTCCTTGAACTGGGTTTCCCGCCCGCCGAGGCGAAGAGGCTGCAAGCCGCTTCGCGCAAGCAGATCAACGACACGCGGGCGCTCAAGCAGCAGCTCATGACCGAGCTGTCGAACTGGATCACCGAACATCAACTCAAGCAGGCCGATGCGGCGCAAGTGCTGATGGTCTCGCGCCCACGCGTGTCCGATGTCGTGAACCAGAAGACCGCCAAGTTCACCATCGACACGCTGGTCGAGATGCTCAGCCGCGTGGGCAAGCCGGTGCGTCTTGCGGTGGGTTGAAACACTGGCCGCCCGAAGGGGCGAGACGCTGGGCCTTTGACAGCGGCTCGACGCGCAGCGCAACAGCCCGACCCCGCGCAGCGGGGACACGCCCACCGACATCGCGACGATCACCACCTCTGCATCAGTCACGGGCATACCGAGGGTTTCATGCTCGCGGGCGAGGAGGCATCTCTGGCGCGATTCGCGGTCACGCAGCAATCAACACGCTATGGCGACCTGTATGGCGACCAGTCTATGAAACTCGCTGGACTTTCCGAAGCGGATCAAGTGGTTTTCATTGGTAGGCCGTGTTGGACTTGAACCAACGACCAAAGGATTATGAGTCCTCTGCTCTAACCAACTGAGCTAACGGCCCGCCGCGGCGCATTGTAGGCAGCGCTCTCTTGGCTAACGTCCGCGGCCGACGCCCGCCCTACTTCTGGCTCAACGCATTCGACACCAGCCGCGACGTGATGTCGACGATCTGGATCATCCGGTCGTAGGCCATCCGCGTCGGCCCGATCACGCCCAGCGTGCCCACCACCTGCCCGTCCACCACGTACGGCGCCGA
>JANOVJ010000612.1:0-3407 GCA_031417295.1 bacterium
GTGGAGGCGGCGGGCTGAGCCGCCTCCGTCCCCGCACGCACAGGCCCGCTACAGAAACCCCAGCGAACGCGCCGCCCCGAAGTTGCCAATGTTGGGCAGCACCGTTTCGAGTTGCCCCGCGTCGGCGCCGAACCAGCCGAGCAGGGTGGCGGCGTACTGATCGACGCTGCTGGTCGGGATCCAGCGGCCCTGAAGTTCCCAGTCCTCGACGCCCACGTCGTCGGGCCCGCCCACCACCAGCGCCGGGTAGCGGCCATAGGTGGCACCGCCCCGCACCGCGCCGCCGAGTACGAGTTGATGGTTGCCCCAGGCGTGGTCGGTGCCGCGGCTGCTGTTGGGTACGAAGGTCCGGCCGAAGTCGCTCTGCGTGAACAGCGTGACCTGGCCCGCCATGCCGAGGTTGTCCATCGCGCGCTGGAACGCGGCCATCGCGTCGCCGAGCTGTTTCAGCAGCGCCGCATGGGAGCCCGCGGTGGGCGTGGCGCCGACCTGGTCGAAGTGCGTGTCGAACCCACCCTGCTGGGCGAAAAACATCTGCCGCGTGCCCTGGACGATGGCGTTGGCGCGCACCAGCTTGGCCACCTGGTAGAGCTGGGCGGCGAGTGGGGTCGTGAGCTTGCCGTCGGCGATCAGCGGCGCGAACGCCGCGTCGATCTCGGGCGATGAGAGCGTGCCGCCCGGCAACGCGGCCACCACGGCCGCCAGGCGCTGGCTGATCTCGAAGGCGATCGCCTGCTGTGCCCGGTAGGCGTCGCCGAGCGTGCTGCCCTGAGGCTGTGCGTAGAGTGCATCGACGGCTTCGCGGCGCAGGCGGTTCGGGGTCCAGCCCAGGTCTTCGGGGCGCAGCCCGTAGGCGCCGAACACGCTGCCCGGCCCCGGCACGACAAGCGGCGACCGCAAGGGCTCGACGCCGAAGCGCCCGTTGCCACCGACCGAGATGACAGGGTTCACCGTGCCCAGCAGCGCGCTGCCGCGCCCGCCCCAGCCGGTGCGGGTGAGGGCGTCCGCGCTGGCGCACTCCCAGAGAATCTGCTGGTCGGAATGCGAGAACAGGCTGTCGGGCAGATAGTCGGCGCCGGAAGGCGCGGCGAGGTATTCGGCCTTGGTCAGCGGGCGCTGCAGCGGGCCGACGTTGAACACCGGGGCCAGTTGGCGTGCGGCCCACATCGGCTGCAGCGCCGCCAGCGCCGGGTGCAGGCCGTAGTCGCTGCCGGCCAGGCCGACCAGGCTGGCACGCGGCACGGCCAGCGGGCCACGCACCGCGGCGTAGGCGGCGTGGCGCGTGCTGTCGCTGGGCACGACGCAGTTCATGCCGTCGTTGCCGCCGTAGAGGAAGACGCAGACCAGGGCCTTGTAGTCGGCCGCGCGGGCGTGGTCGCTGGCCAGGGCGCCCAGCGTGCCCAGGGTTGCGGCACCGGCGAACAGGCCTGCGCTTCGTTGCATGAACTGGCGGCGGGGGAGAGTGGTTTGATGCATGGCAGGGCTCCTTCAGCGCTGAACCTGGTAGTCGGGCGAGGCGAAGACGAGGAAGGCGGCAGCCTTCACGCGCTGTCGACGCCACTCGTTGCCGCTGCTCGCCTGTGTCCACCACTGCACCGCTTCGAGCACCTTGGCCCGCGCCGCAACCGGCAGCACCCGGCCGAGTGCCAGCAGGCTGAGGTTGTCGACCAGCACCTCGGGCGTGCTGGCCAGGCTGTCGAAGGGCTGAAGATCGATCCTGGTGTCGACGCTGCCCGGAATGGTGGTGTCGCGGGTGGACCCGCCCCAGTCGATCAGGTAGGTCAGGTAGTTCAAGCGTTCGAGCGCGGCGTTGGCGTTGTGAATGCCGAACTGCGGCGCCACCAGGTCGGTGCCCGGCACCGGGTAGTCGGTGGCGTAGAAGTTGAACACCGAGGGCGAGCGGAAGACGTGCTGGCGCAGCGTCTCGCCCCACCACCAGCCGAGCGGCGAGCCGTCGGTCTGGCCGTTCAGCGCGCGCAGCACCCCGGTGAACAGCAGCGCCGGCTCGCGCAGGTAGCCGGTGCGCGGGGCCGACCATTCGCTGCTGCGGGCCTCGGTGTCGAGCAGGATCGCGGCCACGGTGGCGGCCAGGTCGCCGCGGCGCGCGGTGCCGAACGTGCGCCCCGCGCTCTGGTAGCTGCCGGCCTCAAACGCCGTGGCGACGCGCCGGACATAGCCCGGAGACGGGTTGCTTCCCACCAGGTGCTGGATCAGCCGGTAGCTGATGAACGGCGCCATGTTGGGGTGGCCCATCAGGCTGTCGAGCACCACCTCGAGCGCCTGCGGCGCCGTGGCACCGGCGGGTACCGCCTGCCCGCCAAGCAATTTGCGCGCGGCGCTGTTGCGCAGGGCCGGTGCGGCCGTCATCTCGCCGCTCATGTACTGGCAATTCGCACCTTCCGGCCAGCAACCCCAGGGCGTGGCACCGCCAACGGGATAGGTCCAGCCAGTCAAGGCGTAGGCGTATTCGCGCACCCGCTGGTTGTCGTAGGTGGGCTTGCACACGCCGCCGGTGAGCTTGCCGCCCTTGGTGAGGCCACAGGTGCCGACCGAGAACAGTTGCAGCAACTCGCGCGCGAAGTTCTCGTTCGGCAGCAGCTTGTCGTTGTTGACATGGTCGAGAAACTCGCCCATCACCGGCGACAGGATCACCTTGCGCAGCACATCGCGGTAGTTGCCGAAGGCGCCCGCCAGCAGGTTGTTGTGGTACTCGCGGAAACCGTAGGTGCCCTGCACTTCGAGGCTGCTCACGACCACGATCTGTTGCAGCGCGAACGCCACCCGCTGGCGCAACTGGTCGGGCTGGCCGACCGCGTTGCGGTAGAAGTCCCAGAGCAGCGGATCGGTGCTGTACCAGTCGCGCCAGCAGTTCGGATCGGCGCGCGCCGGGAGGGTGCAGAACTCGGTGCCGGTGCGGTTGCGGTGGATCGCGTCGCCGCGGCCACTGGTGTAGCGCGACACGTCGAGCGCCATCTGCGCCGCAACCCATGCCGGCGCGCCCTGGGCACCGATCTCCTGCATCAGCGCTTCGGTCGGGCCGAAGGTGGCTTGCTGCGCCAGGCGCACCGCGTCCAGACGCTGCTCGGCCGCCATCGCGCCCAGGCTGCTGCCGTTGCGCTGGGCCAGGCTGGCCCGCAAGGGCTCGGCGCGGGACGCGGCCGACAGCGCCTGCGCCCGCTGCGCGTCGGGGCCGGCAGCGTTTGCGGTGTTTGCGGTGCTTGCGCTGCTTTCGCTGCTCGATGTGTTCGCAGCGGTTGCGGCCGTACCCTGCGCCTCATCGCCGCTGCCACCGCCGCCGCATGCGGCCAGCATCAGCGTGCTGACGACGAGCCACGGCAGCGCGACCGGGCTCCGAAAGAAACTGCACTTCATGGATCCGCCTCCGAACAACAACAAGTGTCCGGATT
>JANOVJ010000613.1:0-3029 GCA_031417295.1 bacterium
GCAAGCCTTCGAGCCAGGCACCCGATGCCCCCTGGAACGGGAACTTGATACTCGGTGATGCACGGGTGAATGCCAGCCTATACCAGCGCCGGATTCGTTCGTTCGGGCTGGCACGCGGGCGGCGCGCGTCATGACAGTGGCCGCTTTCGGCGCAGGCGTCGCGTGCCGCAGATTCAGGACTTCGTCGGCAACGCCACGCCGAGTCCGGCTGCGGCATCGGCAAGCCGCTTGTCGCGCGTCCAGAGCCTCGCGCCGGCCACCAGCGCCGATGCCAGCAGATGGATGTCCACGAAGCCGACGCCCCGGCCGGCGAGCCCGTGACGGTCGATGAAACCGAGCAACTCGGACTGGCCAATCAGCGGTGCACTCGGCAGTTTGCTCAGAAGCGCCAGCGTTTCGGCGCGCTGCGGGAACACGCCGCAGGCGATCTCGCCAATGACGAACGGGTGTGCCAGCACTTCACCCGCTTCGAGCAGGCGCGCCATGGCAGCGTCATGGCGTCGCAGATGGTCTGACCATACCGAGGTGTCGATCAGCAGCATCGGGTCACTTGACGCGACCGGGTGTTCGGGCAGACGCCGTTGGCGGCGGTCGGCGGCGAGCCGGCAGGCGCAGGTCGGGTGCGCTGCCGCCCAACGCGGCCAGCCTTCGGGCGGCCTCGCGCTGCACGATCAGCTTCAGGCCTTCATGCAGCAGCACCGACCGCTCGCTGATGCCCATCGCCTCGCTGGCCTTGGCCAGCAGTTCGTCGTCCAGCGTTACCGTGGTGCGCATCAGTCTCTCCTCGAAATGGGAGCCCTCAGTCTACATCGCCCAGCGAATCAAGTGATGCGGTCTTGTGTGCCTGCCGTGACCGCCAACCGGTACGCGGATCGGACGATCAGAGCAGACCGCGCGCCGTGGGCACGGTGCGAGCAGCTGTGCCGCCGTGAAGCTTGCGGTGCCGCGGTCAACCGAGCGGCTACGGGCAAGCCGCAATCACCTGCGCCACCGCCGCCGTGAGCTTCTTGCCGTACGGCACATGCAAAAACTCGTTCGGCCCGTGCGCATTGCTCTTCGGCCCGAGCACGCCGCAGACCATCATCTGCGCTGCCGGGAAGCCCTTTTGCAGCATGCTCATCAGCGGGATCGTGCCGCCCTGGCCGATGGTGCCCAGCGGCGCGCCGTAGTGCGCCTGCGAGGCCTGGTTCAGCGCTGTCTCCAGCCACGGCGCGAGCGCGGGCGCGTTCCAGCCGGTCGCTCCCTGCGCGCCCGCCCGGCCATCCGCCGCAAACGTGACGCGGGCGTTGTAGGGCGCGTTGTCTTCGAGCAGGGTCTTCAGCCGCGCCGCCGCCTCGTTGGCCTCGACCAGCGGCGGCAGGCGCAGTGACAACTTGAAAGCGGTGAACGGGCGCAGTACGTTGCCGGCGCTGCCGAGTTCGGGAAAGCCGTCGGCACCGGTCACGCTGAGCGTCGGCCGCCAGGTGCGGTTGAGCAGCGCCTCGGCCGGCTCGGTCGTCGTCGGCAGGCTCGCCGCACCATCGGCGCCGCAGGCCCAGGGGAAGCGCTTCCAGACCTCGTCGCCGAGGATCTGCGCCGTGGCCCGCGACTGCTCGATGCGATCGGCCGGAATCTGGCAATGGAAGCTCTCGGGAAGCAGACGGCCAGTCTTCGAATCTTCCAGCCGGTCGAGCACCTGGCGCAGGATGCGAAAGCTCGACGGCACCAGCCCGCTGGCATCGCCGGAGTGGATGCCTTCGGTCAGGATCTCCACCTTCAGCACACCGCTGACCATGCCGCGCAGGCTGGTGGTGAGCCAGAGCTGGTCGTAGTTTCCGGCGCCGGAGTCGAGGCAGACGACGAGGCTCACGTTGCCCAGCCGCGGCTTCAACACGTCGAGGTAGGCCGGCAGGTCGAACGAGCCGCTTTCCTCGCAGCTTTCGATGATTCCGACGATGCGCGGGCGGGGGATGCCCTGGCGGTCGAGCGCCATGATCGCGGTCAGCGACGCGTACACCGCATAGCCGTCGTCGGCGCCGCCGCGGCCGTAGAGCTTGCCGTCTTCGTACTTCGGCGTCCACGGCCCGAGGTCGCTGCGCCAGCCGCTGAACTCGGGCTGCTTGTCGAGGTGGCCGTACACGCAGACGGTGTCGGTGCTGCCGGCCTTGGTGGCGGGCACTTCAAAGAAGATCACTGGCGTGCGGCCATCGAGGCGGATGACTTCGAGCTTCAGTCCGGCCACCTTCTTGCTCTCGACCCAGCTCGCCGCGTCGCGCACCACGCGGTCGAGCAAGCCGTGCTGCTGCCAGTCGGCATCGAACATCGGGCTCTTGGCCGGGATGGCGATGTAGTCGGTCAATGCCGGAACGATCTCTTCGTCCCAGACGCGGCCGCTGAAGGCGGCCAGTTGTTCGGCTTCGTCGGCTTGCAGCGGCAGGCTCGGGTCACGGGCGTTCATGGGGGGCTCCGTTTCTGTTCATGGCCGAGGCGGGCTCGACGCGGCCGATCATTCATCATTGTCCGCGCTCGGCCAGCCAGGCACCCAGCGCGGCGAACACGGCGTCTTTCTCGGGCTCGTTGAAGATCTCGTGGAACAGCGGCGCGAAGCTTTGCGCGCGCACGGTGTTCGCCGGGGCGGCGGCGGCAAACGCCGCGCTGCCGGCCGGCGCAACGCAGCGGTCGCTGCCGGCCCAGAGCAGCAGCGTCGGCACGGCCCAGCGCGGCGCCAGGCTGCGCACCAGCACGCCGCTGTCGAGAATGAAGCGCGCCAGCCGCGGCGTGACGCGGTCGTGCACCAGCGGGTCGGCGAGGTAGGCCGCCACCACGGCCGGGTCGCGCGAAATCCACTCCGGCTTGAGGCCGTTGCCCACCGCAAGGCCGGGCGCCAGCCCGCCGAGTGCGGCCAGCAGCAGCTTCTGCCCGGCGTTCATGCCCGGGTCCAGCGCCGGAGACGACAACACCAGCGCATCGATATCCCGGTACCACGGGGCCGGCGCGGAGGCCAAGCCCTCGGCCACGAAGCGCGCCGCGACCAGCCCGCCCATGCTGTG
>JANOVJ010000614.1:0-4594 GCA_031417295.1 bacterium
GATTAGGCCGATCACCACCGGGTCGGCGGCGTGGGCGGCGCCGAAGGCGATGAATCCGGCGGCGCCGAGCAGGGCGGCGAGCTTCGAGGCGGGCTTGAAAATCATGGTCTGTCTCCGGTAGAGGGGGTAGGGCGGACCGGGCTGAGCGAGGCTCGCGCGCCCGAACCCCAACGTCTGGGGGTGGTCGAATTATGGACAGGGCAAGTTAATAAATCAAGTGGATTGATTAATGGTAAACCCGGGTGGCACCCCAGCGGCCTTGGCGCGATGCTTGACGCCGTCGAACAAGAAAATCGGGGCGGTCCCGGTTGGCAGGAGAGAGACATGCTGGTCGTGTGCGGCGAAGCCTTGATGGATGTGTTCGTGGCCGGTGAAACCGCCACCGGCGTGGCGCTCGACGCGCGCGTCGGTGGCTCGCCTTTCAATGTGGCACTGGGCCTGGCGCGGCTGGCGCAGCCGGTCGCGTTTTTCGGCGCGTTGTCCGGCGGCCCGCTTGGGGATCGCCTGTTGCGCTCGCTGACGGAGGAAGGCGTGAACACGGCGTGCACGGTGCGCACCGACGCACCGACGACGCTGGGCCTGGTCGGGCTCGACGCCGCAGGCGTGCCGGCCTATTCGTTCTACGGTGAAGGCGGAGCCGATCGGCAGTTGCTGCCGTCGGCGCTGGCGCGCATTCCGGCATCGGCGCGTGCGTTCAACTTCGGCTCGTATGCGACGGTGGTCGAGCCGATCGCGTCCACGCTGCGCGCGCTGGTCGAACGCGAGAAGGATCGCAGCGTGATCGCCTACGACCCGAACATCCGCCTCAACGTGGAGCCCGATCTGGCGCGCTGGCGCGAGCAGTTGCAGTGGATGCTGCCGCGCACGCATCTGCTGAAAGTCAGCGATGAAGATTTGTCGCTGCTGCGGCCTGACGTTGACACCGAAGCCGGCATCGAGCACCTCGCCGCGGCCTGGCTGGCCGCAGGCGTGCGGCTCGTGGTCGTGACGCGCGGCGCACAAGGCGCGCTCGCCTGGTGCGCCGCGGGGCGCGTCGCAGTGCCGCCGGTACCGGTTGAAGTGGCCGATACCGTGGGTGCCGGCGACACTTTTCAGGCCGCGCTGCTAGCCTGGCTGGCCGAACATGATTTGCTCGATGCGACCGCATTGACCACGATCGCGGTGGCACAACTCGACGCGGCGGTGCGCTTTGCCGCGCTGGCCGCCTCGATCACCTGCTCGCGCCGGGGTGCCGACTTGCCTCGGCGCGCCGAGTTGCCGACAGCTTAAGCCGCGTCGAAGGCCGCCTTCAGCCAGACCAGGGCGTCACCGTCGATCGCGACCACGTCGAACCGGCAAGCGGGCAGCGCGGTAAAACGCATCAGGTAGTGCTGCGCGGCGAGTACCAGGCTGCGCTGCTTGCTGCTGCCGACACTCGCCGCCGCGCCGCCGTGGGACGCGCTCGTCCTTCGCCGCACCTCGACGAAAACCAGCGTGCCGTCGCGCTCGCGAACGATCAGGTCCACTTCGCCGCCGCGCCGTCGCGGGCCACCAGCGACCCGATAATTGCGCTCGACCAGCGTCAGGCCGTGACGCTGCAAATGCGCCAAGGCGCGCGCCTCCGCTTCATCACCCAAGCCCTTCGTCGTGACCATCGATGCTTCTTTGCTGCTGCGCGCGGCGGCCGATGTGGCCGGCGCTCAGCAGTATCCCGCAGGCGCCCTCTACGTCGTAGCGACGCCCATCGGCAACCTCGCCGACCTGAGCCTGCGCGCGGTGCATATGCTCGCGCTGGCCGACGCCGTGGCCTGCGAGGACACGCGCCACAGCGCGCCGCTGCTGCGCCATCTGGGGCTTGAGAAGCCGCTGCTCGCGGTGCACCAGCACAACGAGCGCGAGGCCGCGCCGGCCGTGCTGGCCCGGCTGGCGCGTGGTGAGCGCGTGGCCTACATCAGCGATGCCGGCACGCCCGCGCTCAGCGACCCCGGCGCCGCGCTGGTGGCCGCCGTGCGCGACGCCGGCTACCGCGTGCTGCCGATTCCCGGCGCCAGCGCAGCGCTGGCCGCGTTGAGCGTGGCCGGCGATGTGCACGCCACCAGCTTTCGTTTCGCCGGCTTCCTGCCGGCCAAGGCGGGCGAGCGCGCCCAGGTGCTGGCCGCGCTGCTGGCGCAGGCCGACGCGCAGGTGCTGTTCGAGGCACCGCACCGCATCGAGTCGCTGTGCCAGTCTCTGGCGACGGAGTGCCCGGCGCGCAGCGTGACGCTGTGCCGCGAGCTGACGAAGCAGTTCGAGACCGTCGTCACCCTGCCGGCATCCGGCCTGCCGGGCTGGCTTGCCGCCGACGCGAACCGGCTGCGCGGCGAGTTCGTGCTGGTGCTGCACGCACCGCCTGCCGCAGCGGCCACACCGCACGATCACGACGCGACGCTGCGCCCGCTGCTGGCCGAGTTGCCGTTGAAGCAGGCGGTGGCGTTGGCGGTGCAGTTGACCGGCGCGCCGCGCAACGCGCTGTACGAGCGCGCGCTGGCGTTGAAGGCGCTGGATTCGGCACCGACCTGAAAGAGGGGGGGGTCCGCGGCAGCCTGCGCCTGCTCGACGCGCTTGGCGTGGGCGTGTTCGCCTCACTGACCCCCTGGCGGCAGCAGCATGCGTGGCCGTGGCGCACGAAGAAGGCCTTTGCCCTCGCGAGCCTGTTGCAATGCGTGCGCGCGACCCTCACTTCTACAATGCTCTGCACACCCCGAGGACGCCGCCATGATCTCCCGCGAACCCACGATCGAACGCCTCGCCATTGCCCGCGGGCTGCTGATGGAGCCTTTCGGGCTGACCGATGCCACGCTGTCGCAGGCCCTGAAGACCATCGCCGCGCACCGCATCGACGATGCCGACCTGTACTTCCAGTACACGCGCAGCGAGGGTTGGGGGTTGGAAGAGGGCATCGTCAAATCGGGCAGCTTCGGCATCGACCAGGGTGTTGGCGTGCGCGCGGTGGCGGGTGAGAAAACGGCGTTTGCGTACTCCGACGACATCTCCGAAGCCGCGCTGATGGATGCCGCGCGCACCGTGCGCACCATCGCCGCGGCGGGGCAAAGCAAGACGGTGAAGATCAGCGGCCGCCACAGCGTGGCGAAGACGCGCGTGCTCTACGCGCCGACCGACCCGATCGCCACGCTCGACAGCACGCAGAAAGTGGCGCTGCTCGAAAAAGTGGAGAAGCTCGCCCGCGCCAAGGACCCGCGCGTCAAGCAGGTGATGGCCGGCCTGGCCGCCGAGTACGACGTGGTGCTGGTCGCGCGCGCCGATGGCACGCTGGCGGCCGATGTGCGCCCGCTGGTGCGCCTGTCGGTGACGGTGATCGCCGAGCAGACGATCGACGGCGAAGTGCGCCGCGAATCGGGCAATGGCGGCGGCGGCGGGCGCTTCGGCCTGGGCTACTTCCAGAACGACGTGATCGAGAGCTATGTCGACGCCGCAGTCAACGCCGCGCTGACGAACCTGGAGTCGCGCCCGCTGAAGGCCGGCGAGATGAGCGTCGTGCTCGGCCCGGGCTGGCCCGGCGTGCTGCTGCACGAGGCCGTGGGCCACGGCCTGGAAGGCGACTTCAACCGCAAGGGCAGCAGCACCTTTGCAGGGCGCATCGGCCAGCGTGTGGCGGCCAAGGGCGTGACCGTGCTGGACGACGGCACCATCGCCGACCGCCGTGGCAGCCTGAACGTGGACGACGAGGGCCATGCCAGCCAGCGCAACGTGCTGATCGAGGACGGCATCCTGCGTGGCTACATCCAGGACAGCATGAACGCCCGGCTGATGGGCGTGAAGCCCACCGGCAACGGCCGCCGCGAGAGCTACGCCCATGTGCCCATGCCACGCATGACCAACACCTACATGCTCAACGGCGACAAGACCAAGGACGAGATCGTGGCGTCGATCAAGCGTGGGCTGTACGCCACCAACTTCGGCGGCGGCCAGGTCGACATCACCAGCGGCAAGTTCGTGTTCTCGGCCAGCGAGGCCTACTGGGTGGAGAACGGCAAGATCCTGTACCCAGTCAAGGGCGCCACCATCATCGGCAACGGCCCCGAGGCACTGAAGCGCATCAGCATGATCGGCAACGACCTGGCGCTGGATTCCGGCGTGGGCGTGTGCGGCAAGGAAGGCCAGAGCGTGCCGGTCGGTGTGGGCCAGCCCACGCTGCGCATCGACGGCATGACGGTGGGCGGCACGGCCTGATCGGCCCCGGGGCTGACCGGCGCACCACTTGCGACCCCAAGGTGGTTCACGCCCTGCGCAAGCGCTCGACTTCGGCCACAAGGCCGGCAATGCGTTCATCGCGCGCATGGATCTCCGCCTCCACATCGGCGGCTTCGAAGCGCTGCGGAATGTGCTGCGGGCAGTTCACGTCCCATGCCGTGACGGTGAAGAGCATCAGCTGTTCGGCCCGCGCACGGTAGCCCGCCGGCATCAGCCGCCGCAACAGCGCCTCGTCGCCCTCGACCACGCGCGCCGTCCCCCACACCTTGATGCGGCGCCGGTTGGCATAGTCGATCAGGAACAGCTGCGCCTTCGGGTTCTCCTCGAGGTTGCCCTGGGTGATGTACTGGCGGTTGCCGGCGAA
>JANOVJ010000615.1:0-1510 GCA_031417295.1 bacterium
GCAGGACCTGTGGATCATCCAGAGACTGGCTCAACGCCTCGGCCTGGACTGGCAGTACGGCCACGTTTCCGAAGTGTTCGACGAGATGCGCCACACGATGCCGAGCATCGCCGGCATCACCTGGGAGCGGCTCGACCGCGAACACGCCGTCACCTACCCGTGCGTCAAGGAAGGCGACCCCGGCGACTCGGTCGTCTTCACACAAACGTTCCCGCGTGAAAGCGGCCGTGCGCAGTTCGTGCCGGCCGACATCATCCCGGCCAACGAGCGCCCCGACGCCCCGTACCCGATGGTGCTGATCACCGGCCGCCAGCTCGAATACTGGCACACCGGCAGCATGACGGGGCGCGCCACCACGCTCGACACGCTCGAGCCCGATCCGGTGGCGCTGGTGCACCCGCTCGACCTGGCCGCGATGGGCGGCCAGCCGGGTGACGTGGTCACGATCGAATCACGCCGTGGCGAAGTGGTGCTGTACGCGCGCGCCGACGAGAGCTCGCCACGCGGCGCGGTGTTCGTGCCCTTCTGCTACTACGAAGCGGCGATCAACCGACTGACCAATGCGGCGCTCGACCCGTTCGCGAAGATCCCCGAATTCAAGTACTGCGCGATCCGGGTAACGCTTGGCGGCGTGGCGCCGGCGCAGGGCAGTTATGGCGGCGGCATCGCCTTGCAGAACGTGCTCGACGCCGCGCTGCTCTGAGCGTGTGGATTCATTACTCCGAGAGAATGCTTTTCATAAAATAGTTTAACTATTACTTATCGATCACCGAGCCTACATTCTGAACAAGCCGACGCGATTTGCCCCAGGCGGGCAGCGCGGAAAACCAGTTCAAGGAGCAGCTCATGGTCAACGATTTCCCCAGCCAATACCGGTTCGACGAGACCGAACGCAACGCCTACAACGCCGCCTTCCACGAGTTGGGTTTGCGCTGGCACTGGGATTGCGATACCTACAGCCAGCTGACCCGCAGCGGCCTGAACGCCGAACAGCAACTGCGCCACTACCTCGAAACACAGCAGGCGCATCTGCTGAAGGCCTACGACACGGCGTTCCTCGTCGGCGTGATCCAGGAGAAGCAGTCGACCCACCGCATGCGCGCCACGGCGTCGGCGGCCCGGCCGGGCCGGCATTTCGACTGGGCCCAGACCCTGGGCGGCGAACTCGGCGCCTGACACCGGGTTGGCGGAACAGCTCGCCGACAATCGATCGATCCCGTCGTGAACAAGCACTGAAGGGAGCATTTGCGGACAATGTGAACGCCGCGCCGGCTTGACGCCGCCGGCGCTTTCGCAGCAGACAGAAAGAGCACGTCATGCAAAACCGTTGGGTCCGCTACGAACACGCCGGCAAGATCGGTTTTGGCACGCTGGCTGGTACCCAGGTGCATGAACACCGCGGCGACATGTTCGGCGCCACCGAAGCCACCGGCACCGTGCTCGCACTGAACGACCTGCGCCTGCTCTCGCCCACCGCGCCGAGCAAGGTGATCGCGATGTGGAACAACTT
>JANOVJ010000616.1:0-3899 GCA_031417295.1 bacterium
AGATCACGTCGTTGCCGGCAAGGCCACGGAATTCGTTGAACGCATTGCTCGCCAGCGTCTCGCCTGCCGGCGCGGTGGCGATCACGTCGCCGCTGTTGGTCGATGGCGTAACGGCGTTGGACAGCGTGAAGCCCTGCGCAAAGTAGACGTCGTCGCCGTAAGTGCCGCTGATCGACTCGATGCCACGCAGCGTGTCGTGGCCCGTCAGCAACGGGTCCCCTGTGACGTCGCCCGCACCCAGGTCGACGTAGATGCCCTGGGTCTGGTTGCCCACCGAATAGTCGGCGCGGTCGAAGCCGGTCTTGCCGTCGATGAAATCGTCGCCGCCGTTGCCCCGGAAACCCTCGAAGCTGTCGTCGCCCGAGACGGTGTTGGCGGAGCCGTTGCTGTTGGTGTGACCGCCGCCGAGCAGCGTGTCGTCGTAGGCGCCGCCACGAACCTGGGCGATGCCCGACATGTAGTACGCGCCGGGGGTGAAAAAGCCACCCGCGCCGGTCGCGGCGCTGAACGCGACCACACCGAACTTCGCGGTGACTCCATCGGTCAGCAGGCCCAGGTCCACCGTCAAGCTGCCGGCCGCGCCGGAGAGGCCGAGGATGGTGCTGCCGTTGCCGTAGATCTCGTCGTTGCCGCCGAGCGGGTTGTAGATGTTGTAGTCCTCGCCGAACGAGTTGCGGTTGGTGCTGGTGGCGCCGTAGCCGACTGCGTTGAAAACGTCCAATCCCTGGGTGCCGGTGATAAGTTCGATCTGGCGCAGTGAGTCAATGCCCGACCCGCCGACGCCGCTGAAGCTGACGTTCCCACTGGCCAGTTGCACCATGACGGCGAATTGGCTGTTGGAGGTGAGCCACGAATAGTCCACGCCGTCGTTGCCGCCGCGGCCGTCGAGGGTGTTGACGCCAAAGTAGCCGCGGAAGGTCTCGAAGTCCCAGTAGTCGCGGCCGCTCAGTACGTCGTTGTTGTCGGTCCCCGACAGGCTGTCGACGCCGCTGAGCGTGTCGGTGCCGAGCACGGTTCCGCTGTTGGAGTCCCGCTTCTGCACCGTGCCGGCCAGCAGATCGCCCTCGATATACAGCGTGCTGTCGCCCGTGTTGCGGTAGTCGACGGTGTCGTTGTCGTTGAAGCCGTAGCGCCACTGGCTGGCGCTGTTCGAGTACCCGGCATTGATGGTGTCGGAGCCGGTGCTGCCGTTGATGAAGTCGTTGCCCAGGCCAGCCACGATCTTGTCGTCACCGACGGTGCCGTTGAGGGTGTCGTTGCCGCCGGTGCCGTAGACCGGGTTAACCACGGCAAACGGCAGGGGCACATCGACGCGGTCGATCGGGAATGACAGCTCGTCGGCAAGGTCGACGATCAGTTTGGTCTTGAGCGTAGCGCCGTAGAAGGTTTTCATGCCAGTGCGTTCCGGTGGGATGCTTCGGTCACGAGCGCCGCTGGCGTCGATGGAAGCGGTGGTCGATGGGCCGGAACGGCTGCATGAGAGGTGCCGGCTGCGGTTTGCCGGGTCAGGCTAGCACGGCGCGGCAATATTTCACGCTCGGGAATGTCCGCTGGCGCACCTGTTTCGGGGGGGTCATCGGCTCGCCTGCTGGCGGAGTGAACCGGCGGGGTGGCGGCCAGGGTGCGGCTGGCGCCGCGACTGCCGGACCTCGGGCGCCGCGCCGCGGTTTGAACACCCGACCTTCGCCCGGCGCTAGGTCTCGCGCATCGCCCGCGACAGCAGCAGCACCGGGATCAGGCCCACCAGCACGATCGCCAACGATGGCAGCGCGGCTTCGCCCAGACGCTCGTCGCGGGCGAGCTGATAGGCCACGACCGCCAGCGTGTCGCTGTTGAAGGGCCGCAGCAGCAGCGTGGCTGGCAGCTCCTTCATCACGTCGACGAACACGAGCAGGGTTGCCGCCAGCGCGGAACGGCGCAGCAACGGCGCGTGCAGCTCGAAGAAGATCCGCCGCCGCGACACGCCCAGCGTGCGCGCGGTTTCATCCACGCTCGCCGGCACGCGGGCGTAGCCGGCCTCGACCGATTGCAAGGCCACGGCCGAGAACCGCACGAGGTACGCATACATCAGCCCGACGACGGTTCCTGTGACCCAGGTCGTCACGCCGAAGCCGGGCGCTGCGCCTTGCAGCCAGGCCAGCGGCAGCAGGATGCCGACGGCGATCACCGCCCCCGGCACCGCATAGCCGAGCGAGACCACGCGCGCCGCCCAGCGCAGCAACCCGCTCGCTTGCAGCCGGCGCGCGAAGCCGAGCGCGAGCGCCAGGCCCAGCGCCAGCAACGCGGCCAGCAGCGCGAGTTGCAGGCTGGTTTGGCCCCAGCCGACAAAGCGCGCGAGGCCTGCGGAAGACAGCGCGCCCGAGGTCTGCGCTTCCTGGACCACCAGGCGCAGCAGCACCGCCACCGGGATCACGAAGCCGAGCAGCACCGGCACGGCGCAGACGGCCACCGCCAGCGCTGCCGCGGCACCGTGCAGCCGCAGCGGGCGCGCTTCTGCACCGTGCGCCGCGCCGCGCCCGCCAGCGGTGAAGCGCAGGCGCCGCTGCGCGCGATGCTCCAGCCACAGCAGCAGCGCCACGCCCGCCAGCAGCAGGGAAGCGAGCTGGGCCGCGGCCGTGCGGTCGTTCATCACCAGCCAGGCCTTGTAGATGCCGGTGGTCACGGTCGCCAGGCCGAAGTAGGAGCCGACGCCGTAGTCGGCCAGGGTTTCCATCAGCGCCAGGGCCACACCGGCCGCGAGCGCCGGGCGCGCCAGCGGCAGCGCGATCTCGCGCACCCGGCGTGCGGTGCCGGCGCCGAGCAGACGCGCCGCCTCCATCAGCGGCACGGCGCGCTCGCCGAGCGCGGCGCGCGTGAGCAGGTACACATACGGGTAGAGGCAGAACACGAACAGCAGCACCGCCCCGGGCAGGCTGCGCACGTCGGGCCAGAGCGCCCCCTCGGCACCGGTCAGGCTGCGCAGGCCGGTTTGCAACGGGCCGCTGAACTGCAGGAAGTCGGTGTAGGCGTAGGCCATCACGTAGGCCGGCAACGCCAGCGGCAGCAATAGCGCCCACTCGAAAAAACGGCGCAGCGGAAAGTCGAACAGGCTCACGGCGGCGGCTGTGGCGCCGCCCACCAGAGCCACTCCCACGGCCACCCCGAGGGCGAGCAAGGCCGAGTTTGTCGCGTACTCGGGCAGCACCGTCTGCCACTGGTGTTGCAGCGTGCCCCAGCTCTCGGCGTCGAACACCAGCCACGAACCGAGCACGCCGAGCACGGGCACGGCAAGCAGCAGGCAAACCAGCGTGACGACGCGAAACATGCGCTGCGCTCAGGCCCGCCGCAGCGGGGCCGGGAACGGCTTGGGCAGGCTCGTGATGAGAATTGTTTTCATTCGCCTGGCTATCATACGGGCCATGTTTCTGGAGCTCGAACACACTTCGATCCGCTACCCCGGCGCCACCGCGCGGGCTGCGGTAGACGCGGTGTCGCTGGGCCTGCTGGGCGGTGAGATCGGCGTGTTGATCGGGCCCTCGGGTTGCGGCAAGACCTCGCTGCTGCGCGCCGTCGCCGGGCTGGAGCGTTTGGCACAAGGCAGGATCGCGATCGACGGCGAGCCCTTGGCCGATGCGGCGAGGGGCCTGCACCGCGCGCCCGAGGCGCGCCGCGTCGGCATGGTGTTCCAGGACTACGCGCTGTTCCCGCACCTGAGCGTGGCGCGCAACGTCGCCTTCGGCATCGCCCACCTGCCGCGCGGCGAGCGCGAGCGCCGGGCCCAGGAAGTGCTGGAACTGGTGGGCCTGGCGCACGCCGCCGAGCGCGCGCCGCACCAGCTCTCAGGCGGCCAGCAGCAACGCGTGGCGCTGGCCCGTGCGCTGGCGCCCAAGCCGCGGCTGTTGCTGCTCGACGAACCGTTT
>JANOVJ010000617.1:0-13950 GCA_031417295.1 bacterium
CAGGCCTACGGCGTGGCGGGCGCGCTGTCGGGCTTCCCGTTCATCGTCATCGCGGCCATGGCCGCCTGGCGCGGGCGCGGCAAGCCCAGCCCGGCGCTGATCGAGCACAGCGCCAAGGCCGTGGCGGCGATGAGTTGGCCGGTCTTTGCGAACACGCTGGAAGCGGCCTTCAAGCGCGACGGCTTCACGGTGCAACGCGCAGAGGGCCGGGCCTACGACTTCGACATCGAGCGCGCCGGCCGCCGCATGGTGGTGGCCGCCAGACGCTGGAAATCGGCCCACACGGGGCTGGAGCCGCTGCGCGCACTGCAGGCCGCCCGCGAGGCCAGCGAAGCCCCCGATGCGCTGGTCATCGCCCTGGGCGAACTGACCGAGCCCGCACGCCAGTTGGCGGCAGGCGAACGCATCGCGGTGTGGCGGGCACCCGAGCTGGCGCAAAAGCTGCGAGGGCTGCTGCCGCCGGTGTGACCCGGGGCGACCCGGCCGTGAGGGGTTGCGAGAGCCGCACCGGGGGCCGCTGCGCCACGGATCGCGGCTCAGCCCGCCAGTGTTGCGACCGCCGTTCCGAGCATCGCGCAGGTCTCGAACTCGAGATCGTTGACCCAGGGCTCGGGCCAGGCGCTCCAGACCACGGCCACCACGCGCTGCACCGGGTTGATGTAGATGAACTGGCCGAAGATGCCTTGCGCCGTGAAGGCCCCCCGGTGGGGCGCCAGCGCAGGATCGTTGGGGAACGACCACCATGGGTAGCCGTAGCCGAGCGGGTACTCGGGGTAGAGCTGGCCGTGCGCGGTGAGGGCGTTGTCGGGCTGGCCGGCCAGCGCCCGCCAGCCTTCGGGCAGGCAGTGGGTGCCGGCGCCGCCCGCTGGTCGGGTACGTCGGGGGACGACCCGCCGAACGTGCGGGCATGGGTCGAGCGCCATCGCCTGGCCCGTGGCGCGGCCCTGTGCAGCCGTGAGCCGTTCAGCGGCCAGACGTTCGTGGTCGTGCTGTACCGTTTCGAGGGCGGTGTGGCCTTCAGCGACGACGAGGCCACGCTGATGCGGTTCTTGCTGGAACAGCTGGTCATGCTGTCGTGCCGCAGCCTGCAAGACATGTTCAACGCAGCGTCGGCCGAGTCGCTTTCAGGGGCCTTGCTCGCCAGGCCGGAAGGCACGCTGCTGTTCTGCGGCGCCGGCATGGCAGCGCGGCTCGCCGCTATGGGCTGGGACAAGCCCGGCCAGCGGCTTCCGGCGGCCTGGCTGCAATTCGGCGGTGCCGGGGGCCGCTTGCGCGTCGGCGACGACTGGGCGGTGATCAGCGAGGACGGCGAAGGGCTGCGCGCGGAGCTGGCCTCGGCCGGCCAGGCGCCTTCGCTGCCGACCCGGTTGCTGCGGGTGGCCGCCCTGTTCTGCGACGGCCTCACGGCGAAGCAGATCGCGCGCGAACTCGAGCTTTCGCCCGCCACGGTGCGCACCTATCTGCGTGACGCCTGCAGCGAGCTCGGCGTGCGCAACAAGACCGAGCTGCATGGCGCGATGCGCCACGGCCTGGCGCCGGGCCGGGGGGTATCGGAATTCGGCAATCGGTAATCGGTAATCGGTAATCGGTAATCGGTTGTCGGTTGTCGGTTGTCGGTTGTCGGTTACCGGCCGCCCGGTTCCAGCGCCAGTGCGGCCACGGCCGCCTCGGGCAGCAGGGCGCCCGCAGCCCGCAGTGCCGCGGTGTCTTCGTCGCGCTGGCTTGCACCCAGCCGTTGGCGCACCCGGGCCGCGGCTGCGGCCTCGTTGGGTTCACGGTGGTCTTGGGTACGTTCATAGGCGGCGTCGGCGAAGCCGAGCAACAGGGCGGCAGCCTGCGGGCGCCCGTCCAGCGCCGCGAGCAGCGCCAGGTAGTCGGCCCACCAGGCCTGCATGCCGAAGCGCTCGGCCGTCTTCCAGCCCAGCGCCGCTGTGCGGCAGGCCGGCTGCAGCTGGTCGAGCGCCAGGAAAGCCGCGCAGAGGTTCAGCCGCGCGTGGGCAAGCTCCTGTTCCTCGCGCGTGCCTTCCAGCTGCGCCACCAGCGCCAGCCCGGTGCGCACGGCGGCATCGGCCTGGCCGGCGGCGAGCTCGGTGTCCGCCAGCCCGCTCAGCGCCGGCACGGTGCCGGCGCCGGCGTCCTGACGCATCTGCAGGTACTGGCGCGACAGCGTCAACGATTCCTCCATGCGCCCGAGGTACTTGGCGACGCGGCGCCGGTCGTCGGTGTGGCACATGCGCAGGCGCAGCGGCCAGTCCGGTCGTTCGAGGGCCTGCGCCTCGCCCATGGCGGCATCGGCCCCGGCGGCGTCACCGGCTTTCGCGTGGACCGTGGCCGAGGCGCCGAGGCAGCGGTACAACAAGCCCGCGTCGGCGCCAGCGGCCACTGCGGCGCGGGCGGCCGAGAGGCCGACGCGAACGAGACGTTCGGCCCGTGATGGGTCTTGCGAGCCGCGGCAGGACCAGATCGCAAAGCAGACCTCGGCACGCAGTGCCGGCTCGGCGTCGCTCTCGAGCAGGGCTTCGCAGGGGTCCAGCAAGGACTGCAGTTCGCGGTGCATGCTGAAAGGCAGCACCGAGATCAACGCCCAGCCGAGCTGCAGCGTGACCCGCCGGTCGCCGGCTGTGACGGCCAGGCCAAAGGCGGCCAGGCCGTTGCCGAAGTCGGGCCGCAGGGCCTCGATGCGCGCTTCGCGGCTTCTCGACTCGGTGCTGTAGATGCGAGCGATCTCGTGGACGAAGAAGGCCGTGGTCGCCTCCACATGGCGGGCCCGGGTGCGGTCGGCCTCGCCGGCCGCGTGCAGCCGCTGCACCGCGTAGGCCCGGGGCGACTCGAGCAAGCGGTAGCGCGGCTCGCTGCCGGTGTCGACCAGGGCCACCAGCGAGCGGTCGACCAGCCCGGCCAGCGCATCGAGCACGGCCCAGGCGTCGAGGTCGTCGTCCATGGCCACCGCCTGCGCGGCCGCGAGCCGGGCGCTGCCCACGAAGACGGCGAGGCGCCGGAACACTTTCTGCTCGGCCGGCGACAACAGCGCATGGGTCCAGTCCAGCATCGCGCGCAAGGCCTGCTGGCGGTCGGGCCGGTCGCGCTGGCCGTTGGTGAGCAGGGCCAGGCGCTCGTCGAGTGCCGAAATGACGCCGGCCAGGCCGAGCAATGGCAGGCGTGCCGCTGCCATCTCGATGGCCAGCGCGCTGCCGTCGAGCTGCCGGCACAAGTGCAGCACGGGCGCCAGGGTCTCGTCGTTCAACTCGAACCGCCGCGCGGCCGTCCGGGCGCGGTCGACGAACAGCGCCACGGCGCCGCTGGCGGCGGCTTCCGGCAGGCTGGCGCCCACCGGCGGCACTGCCAGGCCGCCCAAGCGAAACGCGCGCTCGGCGCTGAGGCGCAACGGCGCCTGGCTGGTGATGACCATGCGCACGTCGGGTGCCGCCCGGTGCAGGGCGTCGACGACCCGCGCCACCTCGGCCAGCAGGTGTTCGGCGTTGTCCAGCACCAGCAGCAGGCGCAGCGGCGCAACGGCTTCGCACAGGCCGACCAACGGGTCGCGCGTTCCAGCCGCGACGCCGAGCGCCGTTGCGACGGCGCCCGCCACGGCTGCCGCGTCCGCCACCGGTGCCAGGTCGACCAGGCAGACGCCGTGTTCGAAGCTGGCTTGCGCCTGCCGCAGCAGGTGCTGGGCCAGCAGCGTCTTGCCGGTTCCGCCGGCGCCCAGCAGGGTGACGATGGGGTGCGTGGCCGCGGCGGCCTGCAGTTCGCGCAGTTCGGTGTCGCGGCCGATCAGCAGGGGCAGGGTTGCCGGCAGGTTGGTGCGCAGCGCCAGAGCTGCGGCCGGCTCGGCCTCGGGCACCGGCGCTGGTTCGACGCCCACCGCGCGCTCCACCCGTGCCGTGAAGCGGTAGCCGCGGCCCGGGATGGTGGCGATGAGGTCACCACCCAGCACCTTGCGCAGCCCGCTGACCTGGGTGACGATGTTGTGTTCTTCGACCACCAGCCCGGGCCACACCCGTTCCAGCAGTTCGTTCTTCGTGACCAGGCTACCCGCGCGTTCAGCCAGCACCGTCAGCACGTCCAGAGCCCGCCCGCCGAGCAGCACGGGCTCGCCGTCGACAAGGAGGCGCCGTTCGTGGGGCTGCAGTTCGAAGCGGCCGAAGCGCAGGTTGCCAAGCGGGGCGGCCGGCGGCAATGGGGAGGTGGCGGGGGGCAGTGACGTCACGGTGCGGGGGCAGCTTAGCAGCACTGCCGCGCCGCGGCGGGAGGCCTCAGTGGAGGCGGCGTGCGCGCAGGTCCGGCACGGCCCGGACCAGTGTCAGGACGCCGGCTTCGGCTTCGGTGTCGGTGTCGGTGTAGCCATATGCGCCAGCCGCGGGTTCGGCCTCGGCAAAACCGTGGCGACGTGCGAACGCGCGCATGCGCCGGTTGGTGGCCTCCACGTCGGCCCGCAGCCGCTGCACACCCCGGGCGCCCGCGGCGGCGAACAGGGTTTGCATCAGCCGGTCGGCGACCCCCTGGCCGCGGCAGTCGTCGGCCACGGCCAGCGCGATCTCCGCTTCGTCGCCGCTGGCGCTGCGAAAGAACCGTGCCTCGCCTAGCAGCCGCGGGCCGCCGAGCGCCATGCCGACCACCACCCAGGCGACATGGCGGTTGCCGTCGGCACAGGTCAACAGCCGCAGCAGGCCGCCCGAACACACGTTCACCGCACCGTGGAAGCGGTGGCGGCGCGACTCGTCGCCGAGGCCCTGCAGGAACGTCTGCATCAGCAGCGCGTCGTCCGGGCGCGCCGGGCGGATGCTGAAGGCGGTGGAGGATGGGGGTGGGTTCATCGTGGCATCCCGGAGCTGATCGGATGCCGCCAGTGTTCTGCCTGCGCTGCCGCGGCGTCCTCAAGCTGCCGTCAATCGTTGTCAAACCGGCGTGCGCTGCGCTTGAGAACGTTTGAGGCCGGCTGAACGACGCCGGGTGGGGTGGCGACGGACAGTGCGGGCATCGGTGCCCCGTGCACTGCCTCTACCGGAGAACGCCGTGATCCTCGCCCTGCTCCTTGTTGCCGTTGTCCTGGCCGCCTATGCCGCCATCTGCGCCGTCGTGGCGCACCGATTCACGACCCCGCGGCGGGTGCCGCCGCAGACCGGTGGCGCCGCAGCGGCCCCGTTGCGCGGCGTGACGCTGCCCTCGCGCGGACGCCCTATCACGCTGCACGGCTGGTACCTGCCGGCCGCGCCCGGCGGCGCCGCGGTGGTCTTCGTCCACGGCAAGGACGCCTGCCGCGGCTGCGAGCTGCGGGCGCCGACCTTCGAGCTGGCGCGCGCGCACGCCGCCGCGGGGATCTCGGTGCTGATGATCGACCTGCGCGGCCACGGCGCGAGCACGCGGGCACGGATGACCTACGGAGCCGAGGAAAAGCTCGACGTGCTCGGTGCGGTGGACTGGTTGCACGCGCGGGGCCACCGCAGCGTCGGCGTGCTGGGCGCGTCGATGGGCGCCGCCTCGGCGTTGCTGGCCGCCGCCGACGATCCCGCGATCGAGGCCCTGGTGGCCGACAGCGCCTTCGCCAATTTCGGCGCCATGATCGAGCAGCAGTTCCGGCAGTTGTCGGGGCTGCCCTCGTTCTTCGTGCCCGGTGCGCTGGCGCTGGGCTGGTGCCTGACGGGGCAGCGCCTCGCGGCTGTGAGCCCGCTGGCGGCAGCGGCAACGCTGATCGGCCGGCCGCTGCTGGTGGTGCACAGCCTGGGCGACCGATTCGTTTCAGTCGATGACGCGGTGGCGATTGCCGGCGCTGCCGCCGCCGAGTGCTGGATCACCGACAGCGAAGGCCACATCGGCAGCTTCTCGGCGGCACCGGCCGTGTACACCGAACGGGTCGTGTCGTTCTTTGTCCAGCACCTCGGGCATGGCGCGGCGGCCTGACGCCCGAGCGCACGGCGCCAACCGGCGCGCACCGGATGGACTCACGCAGGCGCTTCGGCCGCGCCCGCAGCCAGCCAGCGCGCCGCTGCCGCCCCGGCGCTGCGCCCGCTGGCGAAGCAGGCCGTCAGCAGGTAGCCGCCTGTCGGCGCTTCCCAGTCGAGCATCTCGCCGGCGCAGAACACCCCCGGTTTCGCGCGCAGCATCAGCCCCGCGTCGAGCGTCTCGAAGGGAACGCCACCGGCGCTGCTGATTGCTTCGTTGAGCGGCCGCGGTCTGGCCAGCGGCAGCGGCAGCGCCTTCAAGGCCAAGGCGAGACGCGCCGGGTCGTGCAGTGCCTCGCGCGGTAGCAGCTCGTGCAGCAGTCCGGCCTTCACCCCGCCGATGCCCAGGCGGCTCTTCAGGTGCGTGGCCAGCGAGCGCGGGCCGCGCGGATGCATCACCTCGCGGCGCACGCTATCGGCGTCGCGGCCGGGCAGCAGGTCGAGCTGCACCGTGGCTTCACCGCCGGCCGCGATCGCATCGCGAAGCGCCGCCGATGCGGCGTAAACAAGGCTGCCTTCGACCCCGCTTTCCGTGACGACGAATTCGCCCTGCCGCGCGAAGCCGGCTTGCGTGAACGTCAGCGCCACCGGCTTGACCGGCTGGCCGCCGTAGCGGCTGCGAAAGTGCGCGCTCCAGCCACCCTCGGCGGGCCCAGCCGCCGTGCGGCCGACATCGAAGCCGCAGTTCGACGGCCGCAGCGGCGCCACCGCCACGCCCTGCGCGGCCAGCAGCGGCACCCAGGCACCGTTGGAGCCGAGGCGCGACCAACTGCCGCCGCCGAGGGCCAGCACCACCGCATCGGCCACCGCGGTCTGTTCGCCGGTAGGCGCGGCAAAGCGCAGCACGCCGCTCTCGTGCCAGCCCAGCCAGCGCTGGCGCATGTGAAAGCGCACCCCGGCCGCACGCAGCCGGTGCAGCCAGGCGCGCAGCAGCGGCGCGGCTTTCAGATCGGTCGGGAACACCCGGCCCGAGCTGCCGACGAAGGTGGTGACGCCCAGCCCCGCCGCCCAGGCCCGCAAGGCGTCGGGGCCGAAATCGCGCAGCATCGGCGCCAATGCCGATTCGCGCTCGGCGTAGCGCTCCAGGAAAGGCGGCAGCGGCTCGCTGTGCGTCAAGTTGAGCCCGCCCTTGCCCGCGAGCAGGAACTTGCGCCCGACCGAGGGCATGGCGTCGTGCACATCCACGCTCAGGCCAGCCGCGGCCAGCGTCTCGGCGGCCATCAGCCCGGCCGGGCCGGCGCCAATGACCAGCACCCTCGGCTGAGGGCGATCGGGCGTGTCGAGCGAATGCGGATAGGTCATGAAGGATCGGGCTGGCAAGCCATTCGGGGCCGCTGCATTCTCAGCCCTCGCGGCCCGCCGCCCGCCGCACCCTGCTTGTGTCGCAGCCCGCGCCCGCAGCCCGCAGCCCGCAGCCTGCGCCAACGCAAGCCCGTCTGTCAGATTGCGCACGGCCCTGCGACCAAGCGCCATCTCACTGCCCGAGCCCGCCATGCAAACCTTGCCGAACCGCTCTGCCCTGCTGCTGCTCGGCGCTCTCACCGCCGCCAACGCCGCGTTCGCCGCCCCGGCGGCTTGCAACGCGATGAGCGCCGTCACGGTGCCGACGGTGGTCGAGCTCTACACCTCCGAAGGCTGCAACTCCTGCCCACCGGCCGACAAGTGGCTGAGCACGCTGAAAGACCAGCCCGGCGTGGTCAGCCTGGCCTTTCACGTCGACTACTGGGACCGCCTGGGCTGGAAGGACCGCTTTGCCGACCCGGCCTACACCACGCGCCAGAACGAGGTCAGCACACGCAGCGGGGCCAAGTTCGTCTACACGCCGCAGATCGTGGTCGACGGCGCCGACTACCGGGGTTGGCCCGGCCTGCCGCGTGGGCCAAGCCGGCCGGCCACGGTGCAATTGACGATGACGCAAGACGGCCCGGCTTACGTGGCCCAGCTTGTGCGCGGCCCGGGTGCGCCAATGCGGCTGGCCGCTTTCTGGGTGGTGACCGAAGATGGCCACGTCTCTAACGTGAAGGCGGGCGAGAACAGCGGCGTCACGCTGCGCCATGACGCGGTGGTGCGTGACTACCGCGCCGTGCCTTCGGTCGGCGACGCGCCGCTGCGCTTCGAGCCGCGAGCCCTCGCCGAGCCGTCATCGACGCGGCGGGTGCAGTTGGTCGTCACCGACGCGAGCACCGGCAAGCCGGTGCAGACGGTGGGGTGTTGATGAGCCAGTCCTCCGATTGCCCCACCCTCACCTGCGGTGCGCGCCCCGGCTTGCAGGCCGGGACCGCTCCTCGGGCTCGCCGCATGCGGTTCGAAAGCCCCGCTTCGCCCCCAGCCCTCTCCCGCCGGGGCGGGAGAGGGCGTCATCGTCGAGCGGCCAGACGCGCTCGAAGTATTCGAGAACCAGCACCGCGCGCTCGTCCATCTCGAAGCCTTCGCGCTCGGCGCGTTCGGAAAAATCCTGCCGATGCGCCGTCAGCCACCAGCGCAGACTCAAATCGCCCTCGCCGGCCTCGAATGCGAACGCGTCGTCGATCTCGTTGAAGTGGCGCAACTCCACGTGCGTGTGGCGGACGATCGCCTGCGGGCAGCCCGCGCCATCGAGCACGACCAGGTGCTCGCCCGGTTGCGGCAGCGGATCGAGCTCTTTCTCGAAGTCGCGCCGCAGCGTGGCATGGGCACGTTTGACATCGCCCAGTACCAACTCGGCCAGCGTCTCGGCCAGCGCGCGCGTCGAGCCCAGCGCGCTGGCAGCGAAACCCTCGACCGCGATCGCGCAAGCGCGCTGGTAGGCGAGCCAGAACGGCTCGATCAGGTCGGCCCGGCCCGGCGCGGGCGCTGCGTCGGCGGCGTCGTCGCGCACCGCCGGCTCAGTTCGCTGCGCGCAGCGCGGCGCGCAGTTCGACGCCGAGCTCGGGCTTGTGCGCGAACGGGTCGGTCGGGTTGCGCGCTTGCAAAATGTCTTCCATCCGCGTCTGCACACTGGCCAGTGCCTTCGGATGGCTGTAGATGTAGAAGCGGCCTTCGGCCACGGCGTCGAACACGAACTGCGCCACCTGCGCCGCGCTGATCTTGCCGGAGCCCACCGCCTTCTCGCTCAGCGCCTGCTGGATCAATTGGCTCCTGGTGGGCTTGGCGCCCGCGTCGGCCATTTCGGCCGGCCGGTTGCGGTGGCTCTGGTTGATGCCGGTGGGCACGAAGAACGGGCACAGCACCGAGGCGCCGATCTGTTCGGTCACCAGCGACAGGTCCTGGTACAGCGTTTCGCTGAGCGACACCACGGCGTGCTTGGTCACGTTGTAGACGCCCATGTTCGGCGGGTTCAGCAGC
The DNA here is from genome assembly GCA_031417295.1 of bacterium. Lineage (GTDB taxonomy): Bacteria > Pseudomonadota > Gammaproteobacteria > Burkholderiales > Burkholderiaceae_C > CAIKUF01. Next base: position 9,267 of record JANOVJ010000617.1, read on the forward strand.
CCGGCCATCGAGGCGGTGTTGACGATGTGGCCCTCATACCCCGGGTCGGCCCGGGCGGCGGCGAGCATCATCGGCGTGAACACGCGCACGCCGTGGGCCACGCCCATCAGGTTGACGCCGATCACCCACTCCCAGTCCTTGACCGTGTGTTCCCAGATCAACCCACCGGCGCCGACACCGGCGTTGTTGAACACGAAATGCGGCGCACCGAAGCGGGCGAACGTGGCGGCGCCCAGCGCCTCGACCTCGGCCGCTTTCGCCACGTCGAGGCGGAACGCCAGCACCTGCGCGCCGAGGGCCGTGATCTCGGCGGCGGCTTTGTCCAGCGCGTCTTGTTGCACGTCGGCCATCACGATGTTCATGCCTTCGCGTGCGGCGATGCGCGAGGCCTCGAGCCCGAAGCCCGAACCGGCGCCGGTGATCACGGCCGTGCGGCCCTTGAAGGTCTTCATTGGGTTGCTTCCTTTTTCTTGACTTGAAATCCGATCCGCGGGAAGTGCACTACCACCCGGCCCGCGCGTGGGTCGGTGCGGGCGATCGCTACTTCGTCGCGCGTCAAGCCGCACAGCGTGCCGGCCACGGCGTCTTGGGCGTAGTCGGTGGCTGATACGGTCACAGCGACGCCAGGCGCGAAGCCTTGATCGGCGTCGACGCTGGTCGGTGCGGTGACCTTCGCGGCGGCCGCGATCGCCAGCGCGTCTTCGCTGCCGATCTGCGTGGGCTGGCCGTGGCCAAAGGCGTGTACGCGCTCGTACCAGACACCGACGTGAGCAAACGGCTTCAGCACGGTGGCCACAGGCGGTGCGCGGCGGAGGTACCAGATCGACTGCGCGACCGAGAAGTCGGCAATGCTCGCCGCGTCGCCGCAGAGAAAGCGGCGGCCGTCGGCGAGTTGCTGCTCCAGCCAGTCGAGGTAGGTCAGCAAGGCCGCACCGCCGTCGGCCAACGTGGCGCGGCGAATCCCGGTGGTCATGGCTGCCCGGTCGCTGCGGAAGGCGGTGAGGAATTCGGGCGGGGCGCCAGCGAAGATGTGCTGCACGCCGGCCGGCTGCATCGTGTACGGCACGGCGATCCAGAACAAGGCCGAGTCGGCCCACTGCGCGACGATGCTCGCCGCACCGCCGGCCGAGGCCGGGTACAGCGAGGGCTGCGGCGCGAGGCGGTCGATCACGCGGCACATGAGTGCGCTGTCGCAGTAGATGTCGGCGCCGATCTGCAGGAACGGCGTGCGCCGGTAGCCGCCGGTGAGCGCGATCACGTCGGGCTTGGGCAGCATCACCGGCACGGTGACCGACTTCCAGGCCAGGCCCTTGAAGCCGAACACCAGGCGCACCTTCTCGGAGAACGGCGAGCCGGGGTAGTGGTGGAGGATGAGGTGGCTCATGGGCTTCTCGCGGTGCGGTCGGGGCGGCGGCACGGTGGCTGGTGCGGTTCTCAATGCGGCATGGCCCGCGAGATCAGCGCATCGAAATCCGCCGCCGAGGGTAGCGTGCCGAAGGCAAGGCCCCAGTCACCTCCGAGACGCGAACCGCAGAAAGCATCGAACACGAAGCCCGGCGCATGCTGGTGCAGCAGCGCGGCCTGCACCGCGAGCGCCACGTCCTGCGCCAGACGGCGGGCGTCCCAGGCATCCGTCTCGGCGGTGGCGTCGTCGATGCGTTGTGGCAGCGCTGCGGCGAAGCGGTCGAATGCGGGGTGCGCGCCGCGCGCCGGGGCGAGCTCGGCGGCCAGCGCTTCGGCCGCGTCGCCCTTCCGTACGGCGCGCAGCAGGTCGAGCGCCATGATGTTGCCGGCGCCCTCCCAGATCGAATTCAGCGGCATCTCGCGGTAGATGCGCGCCATCACGCCCTCGCCACCCTCTTCCACGTAGCCGTTGCCGCCCAGGCACTCCATCGCCTCCTGCGCGAAGGCGCTGCCGCGCTTGCAGATCCAGAATTTCGCCACCGGCGTCAGGAGGCGACGCATCTGCGCTTCATGCGCGTCGTTCGGGTGATCGAACGCGCGCGCCAGACGCAGTGCAAGCGCCGTTGCGGCCTCGCTTTCGAGTGCCAGATCAGCGAGCACGTTCTTCATCAACGGTTGCGCGATCAGCGGCTTGCCGAAGGCACTGCGTTGCGCGGTGTGGTTGAGGGCGAGCGACAGCGCCTGGCGCATCAGGCCGCTGGTGCCGAGCGCACAGTCGAGCCGCGTCATCGTGCCCATCTCCAGGATCTGCGGTACGCCGCGGCCCTCGTCGCCCACCAGCCAGGCCTGTGCGTCGTGGAACTCGACCTCGGAACTCGCGTTGGCCTTGTTGCCGAGCTTGTCCTTCAGGCGCTGGATGCGGATCGCGTTCACGCTGCCATCGGGCAGCCAGCGTGGCAGGAAGAAACAGCTCAGCCCGGCCGGCGCCTGCGCGAGCACGAGGAAGGCGTCGCACATCGGCGCGGAGAAGAACCATTTGTGGCCGACCAGGCGGAAGCGCTGGCCCCAGGCATCGGCGCCGTCGGGCAGGGCTTGCGTCGTGTTGGCGCGCACGTCGGAGCCACCCTGCTTCTCGGTCATGCCCATGCCCATCGTCACGCCGGCTTTCTGCGCGGCGGGAACGAAGCGGCTGTCGTAGGTGCGGCTCGCCAGCAGCGGCGCCCACTCGGCGGCGATGTGCGGGTTGCCTTGCAGCGCGGGCGCGACGGCGTAGGTCATCGAGATCGGGCACAAGACCGAAGACTCCAGTTCGGTGAAGAGCATGAAGCCGGCCGCGCGCCGCACATGGCCGTTCGCCTCGCCCGCCCACGGCGTGCCATGCAAGCCCGACTCGGCGGCGAGCGTCATCAGCGCGTGGTAGCTGGGGTGGAACTCGACCTGATCGACGCGGTGGCCGAACCTGTCGTGGCTGTGCAACTGCGGCGTGTGGACGTTGGCGAGCCGGGCGTGGGTTTGCATCTCGGCGCGGCCGAGGGTGGCACCGAGGTTTTCCAGTTCGTCGGGCGCAAGCTTCGGCGCGTTGAAGGCCAGTGCATCGCGCAGCGCCCGGTTGCTCGTGAACAGGTTGATGCCGGCCAGCGGGGCGGGCTGGTTGAACACCTCGTGCGTCATGTTCATGATCGGTGCTCCTGATGCCGGTGAATGACGCTCGCTTGTTCGCTTGGCTTTCGGGGCCGCGCGGCAGGCGGTGCCCGCTGGGGGCCCACACTGGAGCGGTCTGCGCGCCGCGCCGACCGCCAGCGATGAAGCTTCGTTGCCTGTCCGGGCGCGCCTTTGCCGCCCCAGCCTGGCCCAGTAACGCAGACCTCAACATCCGCCAACACGGTGGGACAACGCACTTGAAGTTGTCTAGACAAGCTTGACCAGTTGCTTGCCGAAGTTGCGTCCCTTCAGCAGCCCGATAAAGGCCTCAGGCGCTGCCGCAATGCCTTGGGCAATGGTCTCGCGGTACTTGATCTTGCCCGCGGCAACGAGGCCGCCGACTTCCGCCAGCGCTTCGGGCCAGATGTCGATGTGCTCGCCGACGATGAAGCCCTCGACCTTCAGCCGCGACTGCAGGATCAACTGCGGCTGGGCCATCGGGATCGGGTCGCCGTTGTAGCCGGCGATCATTCCGCACATGGCAATGCGGCCGAAGGCGTTCATGCGCTGCAGCACCGCGTCGAGCGTGATGCCGCCGACGTTCTCGAAGTAGCCGTCAATGCCGCTAGTGCAGGCTTCCTTCAACGCCGCACTCAGCGACTTCAGATCGGGATGCTGGCGGTAGTCGATGCAGGCGTCGAAGCCAAGTTCTTCGGTCACGTAGCGGCACTTTTCCGGCCCGCCGGCCAGGCCCACGGCGCGGCAGCCGCGCGCCTTCGCGAGTTGCCCCACCACCGTGCCGACCGCGCCGCTGGCCGCGCTGACGACCACCGTCTCGCCAGGCTTGGCGGCGATGATCTTCGTCAACCCGTACCACGCCGTCGCGCCGGGCATGCCCACTGTGCCGAGGTAGGCCGACAAAGGAATGTGCGTCGTGTCGACCTTGCGCATCACACCGCGCTGGTTGCCGTCCACCACCCAGTATTCCTGCCAGCCACCGATGCCGACCACCTTGTCGCCGACCGAAAAGCCGGCGTGCTTCGACGCCACCACGACGCCGGCCGTGCCGCCGCCCATCACCTGGTCGAGCGCCTGCGGCTGGGCGTAACTCTTGGCGTCGTTCATGCGCCCGCGCATGTACGGGTCGAGCGACATGAAGTGGTTCTGCACCAGCACCTCGCCGTCTTTCAGGTCGGGCACGGTGGCCTCGACAAGACGGAAGTTGCTGGCCGTGGGCTCGCCGGTCGGGCGCGAGGCGAGGTGCCATTGGCGATTGATCGTGGTCATGGTTTGTTTCTCTTTGAAATGGTCAGTCGGACGCATCCGGCCGCTGGATCTTGCGCCCGCCAGCCGGCAGGCCCTTGAGGTACTTGAAGGTGCCGGTGGCGTGGGCGATGAGTTGCCCCGTGTCGTCGAACACCGAGCCTTCGCAGAACGCCATCGACACGGTGCGCTGCAGCAGCCGGCCCTTGCCGACGATGCGGCCCAGGCCGGGGCGCATGAAGCTCGTCTTCATCTCGATCGTGACCACGCTGGCGCTGGTCGGGTGGCCGGGCTGGTTCGGGCTGCGCGCGGCGTGGGCCATCACCACGTCGAGCAGCGTCATCGTCACGCCGCCGTGGGCCACGCTCCACGAGTT
>JANOVJ010000618.1:0-2712 GCA_031417295.1 bacterium
CTGCTCGAAGACATCCTGAGCGACGAGCAGGAACACGCCGACGAACTGAAGGACTGGCTCGCCGACTGAGCCTGGCAAACGCTTTTCCAACCGGGATCGAAGCCGATCCCGAATTCACTCTCACAGGAGATTCACCATGTACATCCGCACCAGTCTCGCCTCCATCATTGCCGCCGTCGTGCTGATCACCGCGTCGGGCTGTGCCGTCACCCGCGGCCAGCAGACCGCTGGCGCCTACGTCGACGACAGCGCCATCACCACCACGGTGAAGGCGCGCATGGTCGACAACACCAATGTCGACGCCGCCGCGATCAGCGTCGAAACGCTGAACGGCACGGTCATGTTGTCGGGCTTCGCCAAGAACACCACCGAACGGACCACTGCCGGCACCATCGCCGCGGGCGTTTCGGGCGTGAAGTCGGTCAAGAACGAAATCGCCGTTCGGCCCTGATCTTTTCAATCCAACCCCAACCCACCCTGAAGGAAACGCATATGAACTGGGACCGCATCGAAGGCAACTGGAAGCAACTCACCGGCAAGGCCAAACAGCAATGGGGCAAGCTGACCGACGACGACGTTGACGTCATCGCCGGCCGCCGCCACGAACTGGCCGGCAAGATCCAGGAACGCTACGGCGTGGCCAAAGACGTTGCCGACAAGCAAGTGTCCGAGTGGCTGAGCAAGGCCGACGAATCCTGGTTCGAAAAGCTCAAGGCGAAGCTCTGATTCGCAGCCGGGCCGAGCCCGGCTTCTCGCTTCGCGCCCCGTGTTCTGCAAGGACCACGGGGCGCGCCGCATTCAGCGGCACGATCGATCAGGCGATGCGCACCGCCTCGTCGAACGCGAGGCGCGGGCCGCGCGGGTGGTTGCCGCTCGGGTCGCCATAGCCCAGGTTGACCAGGAAGTTCGCCTTCCAGCGGCCGTCGGCGAAGAAGGCTTCGTTCACCTTGGCAGCGTCGAAGCCGCTCATCGGGCCGGCATCCAGGCCGAGCATACGCGCCGCGATGATGAGGTAGGCGCCCTGCATCGAGCCATTGCGAAACGCCGTCTCCTGCGCCAGCGGCGGCGCGTCGGCGAACATCTGGCCCATCGCCGGCAGCGCCGGAAACTGGGTCGGGATGTGCTCGTGGAACCGGGTGTCGTAGGCCACGATGGCCGTGACCGGCGCGGCCATGGTCTTGGCGGCGTTGTTCGGGCTCAGCGCCGGCTTGAGCCGTTCCTTGGCGGCCGCGCTCTTGACGAACACGACGCGCATCGGCTGGCAGTTGAGCGAGGTCGGGCCCCACTTCAGCAGGTCGTACAGCTCACGCAGCGTGGCCTCATCGACGGCCCGGTCGCTGAACTTGTTGAAGGTGCGGGCGGCCCCGAAAGCCTGAGCCAGCGCAGCCGGGGCGAGTGCGGTCGATCCGCTCATGCGCGGTTTCCTTGGGGACCGGCCGGCTTGGGCACAGGCTGCGCCAGCCCTTGCTGAAGCAACGCCGCCACGAGTGCGTTGAGGCCACCTTCATGCGCGGCCGCGCGCTCGGCAAGTTGCGTCAGCAGCGGCTCTGGCAGCTTGCAGGCGAAGGCCACCAGGCCGGCGGCGGCGTCGAGCCGGCGCTGCTCGCGTCGGTCGGGTTGATTGGCAGCGCCGGCGCCGAAGCGTTGCGCCGGTCCGGGGCTGCCCGCGCGGCCGGTGATCTTCTTGGCCAGGGCCTTTTCGAGATCGGTTTTCTTCATGCTCATGGAGTGGACTCGTCTTGTTGCGTGGGCTGATTGTCGCCCGCCCGCGGCCGGCCGCGGGCGGGTCTGCTTTAATTGGCGACACCTTGCACCGAGACCGCCATGGCGCTCAAAGCCACGATCCACAAAGTCCAGCTTCAACTCTCCGACATGGACCGCGGCGTCTACGGCGAACACTTGTTGACGATCGCCCGCCACCCTTCCGAGACCGACGAGCGGATGATGATCCGCGTCCTGGCCTACGCGCTGAACGCGCCGGCCAGCAACGACCACGGCGCGCTCGAACTCGCCAAGAGCCTGTGGGACACCGACGAGCCCGACCTGTGGCAGAAAGACCTCACCGGCCAGGTCATGCACTGGATCGATGTCGGCCAGCCCGACGAGCGGCGCATCCTGCGCGCCAGCCCGCGCGCCGAGCGGGTCAGCGTGTTCAGTTTTTCGTCGAGCACGGCGGTGTGGTGGAGCGGCATCGCCAGCAAGATCACCCGCGCCCGCAACGTGGCGGTGTGGCAGGTCGAGGCGGCGCAAAGCCAGGCCCTCGCCGCGCTGACGCAACGCTCGATGCAGTTGCAGGTGTCAGTGCAGGACGGCACGGTCTACGTGAGCGAAGGCGAGCGCTCGGTCGAGATCACGCCCGTCGCGTTGAATGCCTGAGCCAGCACTGGCGCACATGGCTCCGACCATCGAACACTGGCCCGAACGCAGCCGCTTCCTGACTACCGTCGACGGCCGGCTGGGCATTGCCGACTACCGCCTCGCCGACGGCGTGATGCACATGACGCACACCGAGGTTGACCCTGCCCTTGAAGGCCGAGGCGTTGCCGCAACGCTGCTCGAAGCGGCATTCGCCCATGCTCGGGCGAACGGCCTGAGGGTCAATCCTCTGTGCAGCTATGTGCGGGTCTACATGCAACGCCATCCACAAACACAGGACTTGCTGGCATGAACACACCGTTGAACCCTGTCGGCAACGCCGAGGAGGACGAGTTT
>JANOVJ010000619.1:0-6315 GCA_031417295.1 bacterium
TGCCGTTCACCGGCGGCGACATGTTGTTGTTGTGTTCAGTGGAATTCGAGTGTGATGGGCATTGGTGTGGCCTAACGTTATATAGACAGCATTGGGCCACCCATCAGAAGGCGCCCCAATGGGGGATTCGATCGACGGGGCATCTTCCAGCTTCTCCTCTGAAAACCCCCGTCTGGTGTCCCTCTTCGGGGGCAGAGACAGGTGCAATGGGCAGCCTAAAAATATGCGGATGGACAAGCCCACCATCCCTGCCTCGAAACCTGGCCTCGATCTTGGCATCCCCGCCAAGCAGCGTCCAGCCCCCAACCCCAACCCCGACCCCGACCCCAACCTCAGCCCTCACCCCACTCCCACTCCCAAGTCCCAGCAACGCCGGCCGTCGGCCGCCAGGGCGACGTCCGAGCCGGCAGGGCAGGATTGGGCGGAGGCCGACTGGCCGCCGCTCCCTTCTGTGTTGCCGCGCCTGCTCGAGCGGCTGCGAGGTGAGGTCCGGTCGCGGCACTATTCACTGCGCACCGAGGCGGCCTACGTCGATTGGGCCCGCCGCTATGTTGCCTTCCACGGCGGCAAGCGCGATCCGCAAGACATGGGCGGGGTCGAGGTCGGAGCGTTTCTCACCCACCTTGCGACCGAACGCAACGTCGGCGCCTCGACCCAGAACCAGGCCAAGTCGGCCTTGCTGTTCTTGTACGCCCAGGTGCTCAAGGTCGATCTGCCTTGGCTCGACGAGGTGGTCAGCGCCCGCGTGTCGCGCCACTTGCCCGTCGTGCTCACGCCATCTGAAGTGCGCGCCCTGCTGCTCGAGCTGAACGGCACGATGGGGCTCGTCGCTTCGCTGCTCTACGGCACGGGCATGCGCCTGCTCGAAGGCCTGCGCCTGCGGGTGAAAGACGTGGAGTTCGAGCGCCGTGAACTGACCGTGCGTGACGGCAAGGGCCGCAAGGACCGCGTGACCGTGTTGCCCGAAAATCTGATGCTGCCCCTGCGCGACCAGCTCGCGGCGGCGCGGCGCCTGCATGGGGCCGATCTGGAGGCGGGCCTGGGCGCGGTCTGGCTGCCCGATGCGTTGGACATGAAGTATCCCGCCGCCGCGCAGACCTGGGGCTGGCAGTGGGTGTTCCCCAGCTCGGTGCGGTCAACCGACCCGCGCAGCGGGGAAATCCGGCGCCACCACCTGTACGAGCAGTCGGTGCAGCGTGCGGTGGCGGGCGCGGCGCGGCGGGCCGGCATCGTCAAGCCCTGCTCGCCGCATGTGCTGCGGCACTCCTTTGCCACGCACTTGCTGCAATCGGGCTACGACATCCGCACGGTGCAGGAGCTGCTGGGCCACTCGGACGTGAAGACCACCATGATCTACACCCACGTGCTCAACCGCGGTGGCCGCGGCGTGCGGAGCCCGCTCGACCAGATTTGAATTGAAGGGCACTTCGGTGCCGTGCAGTGCAGCGCCATGCAGTGCAACCCGGCGACGCTGCTGGCGCGCGCCGGGCCGCGATGGCCCGGCACCGGGACCGAGCCTACGGAGCCTGGGGCGCAGGGCTGAACGGCGCGCGGTACAGCCACAGGCTGCGGCCGTCAGCGCAGGCGTGCACGCTTTGGGGGGACAGGCCGCTGGCCGGGAACTCCAGGCTGGCCATCCACGCGCCGGGGCGCAGTTCACGGCCCGCCTTGGCCGCCGCGCGGGCCATGCTTTCGGGGCGCTGGAACAGGTAGACCAAGTCGCTTCCCGACCAGTCGGCCGCCCAGAGGTCGCGCCGGCTGATTCGAGCCCAGCCGCGGCAGCGCAAACGGCAGGCCCAGACCAGCGGCCAGCTCCACTCCAGCCCTTCCAGTTTCGCCTGCGGGTATTCGCGCTTCAGCTCGCGCAGCGCGTCACCCAGGCCGCAGCCGGCGTCGACGACCCGTGCCGCGGGTGGCAACGTCACCAGCCCCGACAGGCCGCTCAGCGCGCCGGCCGGGGTGGGGAACAGCGGCGCATCGCGCCAACTGCGCAGCGGGTAGACGAGCGCCAGCACGCCCAGCGGCAACAGCCACGCCCAGGCCGGCAGCGCGCCGGCGATCCCCGATGAGGCGAGCGAGAGCGGAAACCCGGCCCCGACCAGCCCGCACCGCCAGCGCGTGCCCGCCCGCGTGGCGAGCCCGGCCGCCAGCAGGGTCGGCAGGGCCAGCGCCAGCCACGGCGGCGCTTCGAGCGCACGCAACGCGGCGAACAGTGCCCACGCTCCAGCCCAGGCCAGCAGCGCGGGCAGCGGCCAAACCATCAGCCTCGTGTCCCTTCCCTCCACGCCTGCGGGCGCAAGGGCCCAGCTCACCATTCGCGGAGCTTGACCCGCAGCCGCGCGATCGACTGGCTGTGCAACTGGCACACGCGCGACTCGGTCACCTTCAGCACCGCGGCGATTTCCTTCAGGTTCATGTCGTGTTCGTAGTACATGCTCATCACGAACTGCTCGCGTTCGGGCAGCGTCTTGATGCCGTCCACCAGCGCCTGGCGCATGCGCTGGTCGCGCAGTTGGGCCAAGGGGTCGGCGCCGTCGTCGGCCACGTGGCGGTCGAGGAAGTCGGCATCGCCTTCGTCGCCCGACATGTCTTCCAGGTACACGAGCTGCGTGCCGCGCACCTTGCCCAGCAGTTCCTGGTACTCGGTGAGCGTGAGGCCCATCTCCTTGGCGATCTCGCTTTCGGCCGGCGCCCGGCCCAGGCGCTGCTGCAGGCGGTGCAGCGCGGCTTCGATCGCGCGCTGGTGCTTGCGCGTGCCGCGCGACAAATAGTCGTTACCGCGCAGTTCGTCGAGCATCGCGCCACGAATGCGTTGGGTCGCGAAGGTCTCGAACTGCACGCCCTGGCCGGCGTCGTAGCGGGAGAGCGCGTCGGTCAGGCCGATCATGCCGACCTGGATCAAGTCGTCGATCTCGACGTTGGCCGGCAGCTTGGCAATCATCTGGTGCGCGAGGCGGCGCACCAGCGAGCTGTACTGCTTGAGCATCGAGTTGACGTCGAGTTGGCCTTTGGCGGTGTACATGGGGGTAGCAGCTCCGGGAGAAATCAATTCAGGGCCTGGGCAAAAGCGCTCGACGGCCAGGCAGCCCGCGGCGTGGGAACGGGAAAATCGAAGGCGTGTTCGTCGGCGCGCGCTGCAGAAGCGTCGATGCCGTTGCCGTTGCGGGTACCGATGCCGATGCCGATACCGGCTGCAGCCGTGCCCGGCAGCGCCAGCGGCGGCGCCAACATCGCCCGCGCCAACCGGCGCAGGCCTGGCGGCGGCGGCTCGGCGGCGTGGCTGGCCGGGTCGACGAGCGCCCAGTCGTGCAGCAGCGCACCAAGAAACGTGTCGCCACAGGTGGCCAGTTGCGCGGCGATGCGGGCTGCACGCGGCGAGCGCGCGGCAGCACCGAGCACGAGGTCGAACACCGTCAAGCGGGCGCGCAGCGAGAGCAGCTTCATCGCCCCGTAGGCATGGGTCACGCTGGCCGGGTGGTCGTCGGCCAGCAGCAGCGGGCGCACCTGGGCCACCAGCGTCTGGCGCGCAAACAGGCGCGCCAGTTCGCGCGCGCCGGCGTACACCAGCAACACGTCGCAGTTCGGCGCGGCGTCGGCCACGGCCTGCAGGAAGGGCGCGGTCGAGCCGTGGCTGTCGGCATAGCGCAGCGGCAGCGTGCGCGCGGCCAGGTAGGCCACGTCGGGCGACAGGGTCTCGATGCATTCGGCCAGGCCCATCAGCGCCAGCTCGGCCGGCGCCGGTGCGCGGTCGGAGGCATCGACCACCAGCGTGCGCGCGCCCTGCCCGGCCAGCGCGGTGCAGATGCGTTCGAGCAGCAGCCCGCCGAAGGCCATGTGCGGGTTGGCCACCACCGGCACCAGCCGCACGCCGGCCCGCGCAAACTGGCGCCGCAGGCCGTGGGCCTGGTCGCGGGGCGGAGTGGTGAAGATCAGCGGGTCGTGCATGGTTCGGCTGGGTGGGCGTTCATCGGTCGAGGCGTGGCTAGCGGATGGCGGCTCAGCCGGCGCCGGGCCGCCCCAAGGCGGCTGAGTTCCCCCTCGGGGGGGCGACGCCGGAGGCGTCTTGGGGGCGCCATTCACTCGGGAGTGCAGCGAACACCAGGCTCACGTCGCCCGCGTCCATGCGGTAGGCGTTGCCGGTGAGTGCGCGCAGCGCGCGCTGGACCAGCGCGTGGGCCGACAGGCGGTGCCAGTCTTCCGGCACGCGCTGGCCGTTGGCCACGCCCACCACCTTCAACTTGTGGCGGATCAGCACGTCGAGCGCCGGGCCGAGCTTGACGGCTTCGTCCACCTTCGACAGCACCACGCCTTCGCAGGTGGCGGCGCGGTAGGAAAGCATCACGTCCTCGATCGTTTCGCCCTGCGCGGCGGCATTGATGACGAGCAGGCGCTTGATGCTGCGGTGGCTCAGCATGTCGAGCAATTCGCGGGTGCGGGCGTCGCGCTGGGCCATGCCGGCGGTGTCGATGAGCACCATCTTCTTCGCCGACAACAAGTCGAGCAGGTCTTCGAGCGAGCTGCGGTCGTGCGCGGTGTGCACCGGCACGCCGAGGATGCGGCCGTAGGCGCGGAGCTGTTCGTGCGCGGCCACACGGTAGGCGTCGAGCGTGATCAGGCCGAGTTGCGATGCGCCGTGCCGAGTCGCGAACGCAGCGGCGATCTTGGCCGTCGAGGTCGTCTTGCCGACGCCTGTTGCGCCGACCAGCGCGTACACGCCGCCCTGGTCTTCGAGCGGGCTCTCGGCTTCGGCGGTTGCCAGGTTGCGCTCGAGCACGCCGGCCGCCCACGCGGCTTCGTCGCCCGCGTCGGAAGGCAGGCCTTCGCTCAGCTTGCGGATGAGTGCCGGCGAGAAACCGCAGTCGAGCAGGCGCTGCGTGAGCCGCGCCTGGGCCGGCTGGCGTTGCAGCTTGTCGATGAAAGCGAGCGCGCCGAAGCGGTCTTCGATCAGGCCTTTCATGGCCCGCAGTTCGGCCATCAGCTCATGCTGTTCGCGGCCCGTCGAAGCGGCAACGCCGTCGGTATGGGGCTCGGCAAAAGCGCGTGTGTCGCTCCAGCGCGGCTCGGCGGTGGCGCTGGCCGGCGGCTTTGCGCGGCGCGGCGGTTCGTCGTCTTCGTCGTGCAGCAGCGGCGTGGCAACGCGCGGCGGCGTGGGCAGCGCACGGCGAGCCGGCGCACTGCTCGCGGTGCCTGCAGGGCTTGCCGCACTCGCGGCGGCCGCTGGCACTTGCGGTGTGATGGCGGCTTCGGTCTGGCCGTCGAGCGCGGCCTGGCGGCGGCGCAACATGCGCTCGCGCACATAGTCCTGGAACGACAGCGTGCTCATCGTCAACTGCGCCACATCGTCTTCAACGCCGGCCGGCACTTCCAGCGTCGGCTCGACGCGCGACCGCAGCGCGGCTGCGGGGCCGGCCGCGGCCAGGCGTTGTTCGGCCCGGCGGCCCGCCTCGGGCGCCATCGCCAGCACCTCGACGCCTTCGGCGCAGGGCTGGGTCGAAAGCACCACCGCGTCCACGCCAAGGGCCTGGCGCACCAGGGTCAGGGCGTCGCGCGAGGTGCGCGCCGCAAATCTTTTGATATTCACGCCACTGCCTCCGGAAGGTTCGAGCAGATCGACAGATCGGTGGGTCGGCAGCCGTGGCATGAGCCTCGGCTTCGATCCCCGCTGCGCGGGGCCCCTCTTCGCGACGGGCTCACTGGACTACCTTCGTGCTGCGCACTCCGGTATTCGCCCTTGGGGCGGCCCGGCGGGCTCATGCCAATCCTCCAATCACCGATCCAATACGAATCGAATGCGTCTCTGGAATCTCACTGTGGCTGAGCACGCGCAACCTTGGCGCGGCGCGCTTGAGCAGGCGGGCCATCGGCACGCGGATCATGTCGGGCACCAGCAGGCAGGCCGGCAGGCCCAGGTCTTCCTGGCGCTTGGCCGAGGCCGCAGCGCTCTTGGTCAGCGTGTCGGCCACGCCGGGGTCGAGGGCCGCGCCGTGCGGCGAGTTCAGCGCCTGCGCGACCATGCGTTCGAGTTCGGGTTCGAGCGCAATCACGTCGAGCTCGCGCGCCGGGCCGTAGATCTGCTGCACGATGGCCGGCGCGAGGTGGATGCGGATGCGCCGCGCCAGCTCGGCCGGGTCGGTCACGGTGGCGGCATGTTCGGCCAGGCTCTCGACGATCGAGCGCATGTCGCGGATGTGCACGCCTTCTTCCAGCAGCAACTGGAGCACCTTCTGCAGCGCGGCGATCTGCACCATCTTCGGCACCACGTCCTCGATCAGCTTGGGCGCGAGGCGGGTCACGTGTTCGACCAGTTGCTGGGTC
>JANOVJ010000620.1:0-1904 GCA_031417295.1 bacterium
ACGCGTCGTCGAGTCGATCCTCGCGCAGAAGCTGAAGCCCGGCGAGCGGCTGGGCGAGCAGGAACTGGCCGACCTGTTCGGCGTCAGCCGCACGCTGGTGCGCGAGGCGCTGATGCAGTTGCAGGCGCGCGGCTTCGTCGAGGTGCGCACGCGCAAGGGCTGGTACGTGGTCGAGCCCTCCTTCGCCGAGGCGCGCGACGCTTTCGCGGCGCGGCGCGTGATCGAAACCGGCATGCTGCGCGAGGCCGGCAAGCCCTTGCAGGCGGTGCTGCTGCGGCTGCGTCAGCACGTGGCCGAGGAGCGCGCGGCGATCGCGAGCGGCGACGCCGCCACGCGCGCCTTCCTGCTCTCCGACTTCCACGTCTGCCTGGCCGATTGCCTGGGCAACCGCCTGCTCACCGGCGTGATGCGCGACCTGACGGCGCGGACCACGCTCGTCGCCACGCTCTACCAATCGAGTCACGACGCGCAGCAGTCGTGCGACGACCATGCGGCCATCGTCGCCGCGCTGGCCCAGGGCGACACGGCGCAGGCCGAGGCGTTGATGGCAGCGCACATCGGCAGCGTGCAGGAGGCGCTCGACGAATCGTCGGCCGTCAGCGGCGACGCGCGCGAGCGGCTGCGAGCAACGTTGACGCCGTTGAAGTCGCGCAGCGGCGTTGCCTGATTTGCCGCAGTGCGCCCGACCGGCGCGCCTGCTTCAGAGACAACGAATCAGCTTGACCGTCGCGCCACGGCGAAGCGTGAACATCTGTGGCGTGGACGCGCCCGCAGCGAGGATCGAGAGCCGCATGGCATCGTCCTTGACCTCGCCCGAATAGCGGGCGCTGGGTGGCGCAACCCCCTCATCGGCGCGCTGCGGGCCGGCCTGTTGCGGCAGAAAGGTTCCCGCGGCGATGAAGGTTCCATTCGCGGCCAGCCCGATCGGGCCGGCGATGGTGCCGCTGGCGCAATCCATCTGAACCCGGCCTCCGCCGACGTCGATGACGAGTTGCAACCGATCGCCCGCCCACGAACCTTCCAGCGCCTGGGCCGAAGCGGGCGTCGCGGCCGTTGCGGAGCCCGCCAAGAGCGCCGCCATGAGCGCCGCCATGATCGCGAGGCCCGCCGGCGGGTGCTCAAACATCACGTTGCCACCAGCCATCGTCGAGCGCCGATTGCAGGAAGCCGATGAACGCCGCCACCTTCGACGGCACGAGCTTGGGCGACGGGTACACCGCGTGCAACTCCTGCGCTGGCAGCGCAAAGCCTTCGAGCACCAGCCGCAAGCTGCCATCGGCCACCGCCTCGCGCGCCACATACCAGGGCAGCGCGGCCAGGCCGTGCCCGGCGCGGGCTGCAGCGAGCACGGCCGAGAGGCTGTTGCTGCGCAGCGGGCCCTGCACCGCCACGGTATGGCCCTGGTTCTTCGCGTCGCTGAACTGCCAGCGGTCGTCGCCCTGCACGCTGCTGTAGACGAGGCAGGCGTGGCGCGCTAGGTCGGCCGGCAGCGCGGGCGCGCCCGCATGGGCCAGGTACTGCGGCGAGCCGGCCACGAGCCACGGGTTGGTGCCCAGGTAGCGCGCCCCCAGCGACGAATCGGCCAGCCGGCCCATGCGCAGCGCGATGTCGATGCCTTGCTCCACCAAGTTCACGTAGCGGTCGTCGAAGCTCAGGTCGAGGTTGATGTCGGGGTGCTCGACCATGAAGCGCAGCGCCAGCGGCGTGACCACGCGGCGACCGAACGCGACCGAGGTGCTGATCCGCAACTGCCCGCCGACCTTGCTTTGCAGCAGCGAGGCGAGGTTGTCGGCTTCCTCCAGCTCGCGCCGGATCGTCTTGCACTTCTCGTAGTAGAGCGCGCCGATCTCGGTCGCGCTGACGCCGCGCGTGTTGCGGTTGAGCAGCCGCGCGCCGAGCTTGGC
>JANOVJ010000621.1:0-6299 GCA_031417295.1 bacterium
TTGATGACGAAGATCAGGTTGTCGAGCTTCTCGCGCGCCGCCAGGCCGATCGCGCCCAGCGACTCCGGCTCGTCCATTTCGCCGTCGCCGCAGAAGACCCAGACCTTGCGGTTCGCGGTGTCGGCAATGCCGCGCGCGTGCAGATACTTCAGGAAGCGCGCCTGGTAGATCGCCATCAGCGGGCCCAGGCCCATCGAGACGGTCGGGAACTGCCAGAACTCGGGCATCAATTTCGGGTGCGGGTAGCTCGAGATGCCCTTGCCATCGACCTCCTGCCGGAAGTTCAGCAATTGCTCTTCGCTGATGCGGCCTTCCATGAAGGCGCGCGCATAGATGCCGGGCGACGAGTGGCCCTGGATGTACAGCAGGTCGCCGCCATGGCCTTCGCTCTCGGCGTGCCAGAAGTGGTTGAAGCCGGTGCCGAACATCGTCGCCAGCGAGGCGAAGCTGGAGATGTGGCCGCCCAGATCGCCGCCATCGGCCGGGTGCAGGCGGTTCGCCTTCACCACCATCGCCATCGCGTTCCAGCGCATGTAGGTGCGCAGGCGTTCCTCAAGTTCGATGTTGCCCGGCGTCAGCTCTTCCTGGTCGGTCGGGATCGTGTTGACGTAGGCCGTCTTGGCCGAGAACGGCACGTCGATGCCAGCCTGGCGCGCGTGGTCGATCAGTTGCTCGAGCAGAAAGTGCGCGCGGTCGCCGCCTTCGGCACCGATGACGGCCGACAGCGCCTCCAGCCATTCGCGCGTTTCTTGGGTGTCGGTGTCGTTCGCGGCGGCGCCCTGGAAGGATTCAGGAAGTGCTGACATGGTTGTCTCCTCGGTCGGGTTTCAAGATTTTTCCGCAGTGTCGCACAAGTCGAAACTCTTTTCAAATCATGCGATGCAATATCATATTGTGGATATTACGTAGGTGCAACGAGGGCCGGCATGGCCGCGAGTCGCGCGAATCCCTGCCATTCGAGCCAGGCCACGATAATCTGCGGATGCAATCAAGGCCCGGCCAACCTCTCCCGCCCACACCACCGCAAGGCCGACTCGAGCGCCTGCTGGGGCGCTGGTGGCGCCAGCAGACGCCCGCCCGCCAGGACCGCTTTGCCACGCTGGGGCCGCTGATCTCGGTGCTGTTGTTTCTGGCCGCGATCATCTCGGCGTTCTGGTATCTGCGCAATGAGGAATTCGAGCGCGAGCAAGAGGCAGTGAAGCGTGACGCGGAAGTCTCGCAACAGCAGATTCGGCTGCGCCTGATCGAGAACCAGGAGCAGCTCGTTCGCATCGCGCGTGAAGTGGCAACGCGGACGATCGACAAGGACGAGTTCCTGGGCCAGGCGGCGAGCTTCACCCGCGAACGCCCGGAGGTGAACCATCTTGTCTGGCTCAGCGCCAACCGCAAACACAAGGCCAGCTACGCCGCCAATGGCCTGCAGGCCCAGCCCGGTGATGCGGAGGACGAAGCCGCCCTGGCGCTGCCGCGCGAAAGCAGCCCCGACGAACCCGAGGCGGCCTTCGTCGCAGCCCGCAACCAGCGCCAGCCGGTCTATTCCAGGCCCTACATCAACGCGGCGGGGAACGCGGTGTTCCAGGTCCAGGTGCCGCTGATCGACCGCAGCGCGTTCTCGGGCACGCTGATGGTCGAGTATTCGGTCGAGAGCCTGCTGCGCTACTTTGTTCCGGCGGAAGTGACGAACCGCCACGCCGTGACGCTGTTCGACGAACAAGGCCGCACCCTCGCCAGCTCGGTCATGCCGATGCCGGCCCGGGCCGCGCGGCCGGCGTCGATCGTGCACGACCTGCCCATCGCCCCCGGCGGCAACGGCATCGTGCTGCGCAGCGAGGGCATGCGGACCTCGATCGGCCTGATCAGCAACACGCTGTTCTGGATGGTCGTGGCGCTCAGCGTGCTCACGCTGTGGATGCTGCTCGGCACCTGGCGCCACATGAGCCGGCGGCTGCAGATGCAGAGCGCGCTGGTCTCGGAAACCAACTTCCGCCGAGCGATGGAAAACTCGATGCTCACCGGCATGCGGGCGATGGACATGGAAGGCCGCATCACCTACGTGAACCCGGCCTTCTGCGCGATGACCGGCTTTGCCGAAGCCGACCTGATCGACTGCCGCGCCCCGTTCCCGCACTGGCCCACCGACCGCCAGGAAGAGAACAACCGCTTGCTCCAGCAAGAGCTGCAGGGCCGCAGCCCGGCCGGCGGCATCGAAGTGAAAGTGATGCGCAAGAACCGCTCGGTGTTCGACGCCCGCATGTACGTCTCGCCGCTGATCGACTCGAAGGGCCAGCAAACGGGCTGGATGACCTCGATGACGAACATCACCGAAGCCAAGCGGGTGCGCGACCAGCTCTCGGCCTCGCACGAACGCTTCACGACCGTGCTCGAAGGCCTGGACGCTGCGGTGTCGGTGCTCTCGGTGCAGCGCGGCGAACTGCTGTTCGCCAACCGCTCATACCGGCTCTGGTTCGGCGCCGAAGGCGGTGGCCATGCGGTGCTAGCGGGCGGCGAGGCCAACCCGCCGCAGCCGGTGAGCGAGTTCGACGACTCCATCGACAGCCTGGGCGGCTTGCCCACGCAGGAGCTCACCGACGCCGGCGCCGACACCCGCGAGGTCTATGTCGACAGCCTGAAGAAGTGGTTCGACGTGCGCGCGCGCTACCTGCAATGGACCGACGGGCGCCTCGCGCAAATGCTGATCGCGACCGACATCACCGCCCGCCGCAGCGCCGAAACGCTGGCCGCGAACCAGACCGAGAAGGCGCAGGTGACGAGCCGGCTGGTGACGATGGGTGAAATGGCGTCTTCGGTTGCGCACGAACTGAACCAGCCGTTGACGGCGATCACGAACTATTGCAACGGCATGGTCACGCGGGTCAGGGCCGACAAGATCGAGAAGGACGACCTGATCGCCGCGCTGGAGAAAACCGCGCGCCAGGCGCAGCGCGCCGGGCAGATCATCCACCGCATCCGCGCCTTCGTGAAGCGCAGCGAGCCGCAGCGCCAGGAGGCGCAGGCGCGCACGATCATCGACGACGTGGTGGAGCTGGCCGGGATCGAGCTGCGGCGGCGCAACGTTTCGATCCACACCTACGTCGCGCAGCGCCTGCCCGCGCTGCACGTCGACCCGATCCTGATCGAGCAGGTGGTGTTGAACCTGCTGAAGAATGCGGCCGAGGCGATCGACTCCGCGCACCTGCCCCAGTCGCGGCGCAACATCGAGCTGCGCGTGGTGCCGCGCCACACCGCCGAGGAAGGCGGGGTGATCGAGTTCAGCGTCACCGACATGGGCCCGGGCCTGAAGGAGGAAGTCCTTGCCCGCCTGTACGAGGCCTTCTTCTCGACCAAGCCCGAAGGCCTCGGGATCGGCCTCTCGCTGTGCCGCTCGATCGTCGAGTCGCACCGGGGCCGGATCAGGGCGCAGAACTTATACAATGGAAGCGTTGCCGTGGGCTGTCGTTTCACGTTCACATTGCCGGTCGATTCGTCCCGAATCGAAGGCCACTCCACTTCCATGAGCCTGCTTTCATGAGCCTGTGTCTATGAGCCTGATCCCCAAGCGCGGCACCGTCTATGTGGTCGATGACGACGAGGCCGTGCGCGATTCCCTGCAATGGTTGCTCGAAGGCAAGGACTACCGCGTCAAGTGCTTCGATTCCGCCGAGTCGTTCCTGTCGCGCTTCGACCCACGCGAAGTGGCCTGCCTGATCGCCGACATCCGGATGGACGGCATGAGCGGGCTCGAGCTGCAAGACCGCCTGGTCGAGCGCCGTTCGCCGCTGCCGATCGTCTTCATCACCGGCCACGGTGACGTGCCGATGGCGGTGACGACGATGAAAAAAGGCGCCGAAGACTTCATCGAGAAGCCGTTCAAGGAAGACGAACTCGTTTCCTTGGTTGAACGCATGCTGGAGCGTGCGCGCACCGTGTTCTCGCAGCACCAGGAAGCGGCCAGTCGCGACGCCCTGCTGTCGCGCCTGACCACGCGCGAGGCGCAGGTGCTCGAACGCATCGTCGCGGGCAGGCTCAACAAGCAGATTGCCGACGACCTCGGGATCAGCATCAAGACGGTCGAGGCGCACCGCGCCAACATCATGGAAAAGTTGAACGCCAACACCGTCGCCGACCTGTTGAAGATTGCCCTCGGCGCGCAAGCCAAGGCTTGACCCGGCTCGCACCCACGAGGCCGCTGCAAGGCGGCCTTTGTGTTTCCAGAAAGACACCATGACCGCCCGACTGATCGACGGTAACGCTCTCGCCAAGGGCATTCGTGCCGACGTGGCGCACCGCGCCGCGGCGCTCGCTGCACGCGGCTGCCGGCCGGGCCTGGCAGTGATCCTGGTCGGCGAGAACCCGGCCTCGCAGGTGTACGTGAAGCACAAGGTGAACGACTGCGAGGCGAGCGGCGTACGCTCGGTACTCGAGCGCTACGACACATCGATGACCGAACGCGACTTGCTCACCCGGGTGCACGCGCTCAACGCCGACCCGGCGATTCACGGCATCCTGGTCCAACTGCCGCTGCCGCCGCACATCGACGCGAACAAGGTCATCGACGCGATCTCGCCGTTGAAAGACGTGGACGGTTTTCACGTCGCCAGCGCCGGCGCGCTGATGATCGGCCGGCCCGGCTTCACGGCCTGCACGCCCTACGGCTGCATGAAGATGCTCGAAGCGATCGGCTGCGACCCGCGCGGCAAGCATGCGGTGGTGATCGGGCGCAGCAACATCGTCGGCAAGCCGATGGCGATGCTGCTCCTGCAGGCCAACGCCACCGTCACCGTCTGCCACAGCGCCACGCCCGACCTGGCGCGCCACACGCGGCAGGCCGACATCGTCGTTGCCGCGGTGGGCAAGCGCAACATGCTGACGGCCGATATGGTCAAGCCCGGTGCGGTGGTGATCGACGTCGGCATGAACCGCACCCCCGAAGGCAAGCTTTGCGGTGACGTCGATTTCCGAGGGGTGAGCGAGGTCGCCGGCTACATCACGCCGGTGCCTGGCGGTGTGGGGCCGATGACACGCGCCATGTTGCTGATGAACACGATCGAGGCGGCCGAACGCGCTTGCTTCGCCGGCTGAAAGGTTCGACCCGATGAACTCCCTCGCGACCAACCCGCTGCTCGACAGCCACTCGCTGCCCGCCTTCGCCGACATCCGCCCCGCCCACGTGGCGCCGGCAGTCGCCGCGTTGCTGCAAGACGCCAGCGCGGCGCTGGAGCGCGTGACAAGCGACGCCGTGCCGGCCGACTATGACGCCCTCTCGGCAGTGCTCGATGTCGCAACGGAGCGGCTCGCCCGCGCCTGGGGCGCGGTGAACCACTTGAACGCCGTGGCCGACACGCCCGAGCTGCGTGCGGCCTACACCGAAGCCCTGCCCAAGGTCACCGAGTTCCAGACCCGCCTTGGCGCCGACGAGCGCCTGTACGCCAAGTACAAGGCGGTGCTCGCCGGCCCGCAGGCGGCCGCGCTGAGCCCACCGCGGCGGCAGGCGCTCGGCAACGCCCTGCGCGACTTCGTCCTCGGCGGCGCCGAACTGCAGGGCCAGGCCAAGCTGCGGTTCGCGCAGATTCAGGAGCGTCAGGCCGATCTGTCGCAGCAGTTTGCCGAACACGTGCTCGACGCCACCGACGGCTTCGCCTATTTCGCCGAGGCGCACGAACTGGCCGGTGTGCCGGCCGACACCGTGCAGGCCGCCCGCACCGCAGCCGAGGCCGATGGCCGGGCCGGCTACAAGCTCACCCTGCACTACCCCAGCTTCGCGCCGGTGATGCAGTACGCCGAAAGCCGCGCGCTGCGCGAGCGGATGTACACCGCCTACGCCACCCGGGCCAGCGAACTCGGCGCACCCGCGCTGGACAACAGCGCCGCCATGCGCGAGATCCTGGCGTTGCGCCAGGAGGAAGCGCAACTGCTGGCCTACGCCAACTTCGCCGAGTTGTCGGTGGTGCCGAAGATGGCCGAGTCAGCCACCCAGGTCATCGCCTTTCTGCGCGACCTGGCGGCGCGTGCCCGCCCGTATGCGCTGCGCGACCTGGCCGAGCTGAGCGCATTCGCCGCGGCCGAACTCGGCCTGCCCGAGTTGCAGCCGTGGGACATGTCGTTTGCGTCGGAGCGCCTGAAGGAGCACCGCTACGCCTTCAGCGACCAGGAAGTCAAGCAGTACTTCACCGAACCCAAGGTGCTCGAAGGCCTGTTCCGCATCATCGAGACGCTGTTCGACGTGAGCATCCGCGAAGACAGCGCGCCGGTCTGGCACCCGTCGGTGCGCTTCTTCCGCATCGAAAGGCCGCAGCCCGGCA
>JANOVJ010000622.1:0-25272 GCA_031417295.1 bacterium
CATGTGTTCTGGGATGAGCCGCTGGGACAGATCGACCCGGCCGCGCCGGAGGCACTCGATGGGCTGATGAAGCGTGAGCTCACCCAGGGACGAGAGACGAGTGCCTTCGAGGGGGTGCGCGAGTATGTGTTCAAGCATCACTTGCTGCATCAGGTGACTTACGACAGTGTGCTCAAGCGCCACAAGCGCGAGCAGCATCGGTTGATGGCCGAGTGGCTCGTCGCCCGCAGCGGAGAACGCGCCAGTGAGTACTTCGGGATGATCGGCGAGCACTATGAGCGCGCAGGCGACGCCGTCAATGCCGTCTCCTACCTCAGCAAGGCGGGTCAGGACGCCGCAAAGGCGTATGCCAATGATTCGGCGCTCGACTACTTTGCCCGCGCCCTGGCCCTGACGCCCGAGGCTGCCGCGGGCCCGCGTTTCGAGCTGCTCTACAGCCGGATCGACGTGCTGAACACGGTCGGCCTGCGCGACCTTCAGGCGGCCGAAGTGGCAGCCCTGGAGCAGCTCGCCGAAGCGGCCGACGACGACGCCCGCCGCGCGCGCGCCGCGGCCCAGCGAACAGTCCAGGCAGCGCACATTGGCGACTACCCGCGGGTCGCCGAGGCGGCCGCGCGCTCGGTGCAGTGGGCCGCCGCGGCCGGCGTGCCAGAAGCGGCGCTGCGGGCACGCATCCAGTGGAGCCGCGCGCTGCAAACCCAGGGCGACCATCCGGGCGCACAGACGCAGGCCGAGCTGGCACTGACGCTGGCACGCGAATCGGCCGACCCGCGCGGCCAGTGCGCGGCGCTGAACCAGCTCGGCAACGTGGCCGCCGAACTGGGGCGCTACGGCGCGGCGCGCGTCTTCTACGGGCAAGCGCTCGAACAGGCGCGGGCCAGCGGTGACCGCACCGCCGAGGGCGCGCTGCTGAACAACCTGGGCGACAACGAACTCAGCCTCGGCCGCTACGAGGCGGCGCAGCACTGGCTCAACGCCGGCCTGCAACTCTGCCGCGAGACCGGCTGGCGCGCCGTCGAACCCTATTTCCTGGACAACCTTGCCTGCGTGGCCTGTGTGCGCGGCGAGCTGGCACCGGCCCTGGCCTGGGCCGACCAGACGGTGGCGCTGTGCCACGAGCTCGGCAACCGCGGCCTGCTGGCCGACGCCGTGTGCGTGCGCGGCAACGTGCATGCGGCGCGGGGCGATGCGGCGCAGGCGGTTGCGAGCTACCGCGAGGCGATCGCGATCTACCGCGAGACCGGCCGCACCACGATGCCGCCCGAGCCGCTGGCCGGGCTGGCGCGGGTGGCCCTGGCCCAGGGCGCGGTCGACGAAGCGCTGGCCCATGCGTTGGAGATCGTGGCCCACCTCGACGGCGGTGGCGGCGTCGACGGCACGGCCGACCCGGCCCTGATCCACCTCACCTGTCACCGCGTGCTGGCCGCGGCCGGCGCACGACGCGCCAGCGAGTTTCTCGCCAGCGCGCATGCCCTGGTCATGCAGCAGGCCGCACCGCTGGACGAAGCCGACCGGGCAAGCTTTCTCGACGCCATCCCGACCCACCGCGAGATCCTGGCGGCGGTGGCGGCAAGCGGGGCCGGCTAGCTGCCGCGCCCGGCCAGGCGTTGGCCCGCGCCTGGCCCGCGCCTGGAGCGCCGAGGGCGATTGCGCACCGAGCCGCACCCGCAACAGGGGCAGCGGCTACCATCCCGCGGACTCTGCAGTGCGCCTGGAGGCTCCGTGTTCCCGAACCCTCGCTCGATCCGGTGCGCCCTCGCGGCGGCTCTTCTGTCCCTCGGCCTGGCCTCTGCAGCCCGGGCCACGCTGACGATCGTCCAGGGCGACTACAAGCTGCCGGCTGCCGTTGACGCCACGGTCACGGCCAGCCTCGAGACCGAGCTCTGGGCCCGGGTCTACCGCCCGGAGAGCGGCGGGCCGCATCCGCTGGTGGTTTTCCTGCATGGCAACCACGGCACCTGCGGGCGTTTCGATCCCCGCGACCGCGTGCGCTACGACGATCGCAGCGATTACACCTTCAGCGGCACCTGCCCGGCGGGCTATGTGGTTTCACCGAACCACCTGGGCTACGAGTACCTGGCCCGGTCGCTCGCGCGCAACGGCTTCGTCGTGGTCTCGATCAACGCCAACCGGGGCGTCAACGCGGCCCCCGGTGAAGCTGGCGACGATGGCCTGAACCTGCGCCGCGGCCGGCTGGTGCTGCGCCACCTGCAGAAGCTGGCACGGTGGAACGCGGGGGTGGCCGCGGCGCCAGCGTCGCTCGGCTTCCCGCTGCTGAACGCAATCGACTTCGCGCACGTCGGCTTGATGGGCCATTCGCGCGGCGGCGAAGGCATGCGCGCGGCCGTCGATCAGTTCCGCGAGGCGGCCAGCCCGTGGCCGGCACGCATCGGCGCGGTGACGTTCGAGGGCCTGTTCGAGATCGGCCCGGTCGATGGCCAGACGAGCCGCGTGCTCGACACGGCTGGCCTGGCCTGGGCCGTGCTGCTGCCGGGCTGCGACGGCGATGTGTCCGACCTGCAGGGCGTCAGGCCGTTCGACCGCGCGCTGGCCATCACGACCGAGCCCGCCAAGCCGCCGAAGGCGAGCTTCCTGGTCTACGGCGCCAATCACAACTTCTACAACACGCAGTGGCAACAGTCCGACGCAGCCGGTTGCCAGGGCCAGACGGCGATCTTCCCGCAGGCCGGCAGCGGTTCCGCGGCGCAGCGACGCACCGCCTCGAAAACGCTGGTCCCCTTCATGCTGGCCCACGTGGGGCCGAACAAGGACGCGGCACAGGCGCGGCGCTTCGACCCGAGCTACCCGCTGCCGAGCGCGCTGACCGCGATCACAGGCTATGCGCGCGGCTACACCCCGACGCCGCGCGGATCGCAGAACTTCGTCATCGACAGCTTCAACCGGAACACGGGCACGTCGAGCGCCAACGTGGCCAACGAATCGGCCGGTCTGTCGGCCTACAGCCATGGCCCGGCGAGCGCCAGCCATTCCCCCGCGCAGCGCGCTGCCGCGATCAGCGTCGACGCGGCCGGGGCCGGCGTCTTCCTGCAGACCAACGCCTCGGCGCCGGGTGTGCCGCTCGACGTGGCGGCCTATGCGGCGCTCGAGTTCCGCGTCGCCCTGCAGTGCGACGGCAGCCTCTGCGCCTTCCCTCCGAGCGCCGGCGGCGATGCCGACTTCACGCTGGCCCTGGCCCAGAGCGACGGCACGCTGTCGCGGCCGGTCACGCTGCGATCGGTCGCGGTGGTGCGCCGGCCAGCCGCTGCCGAAGGCGTCAGCGGCGCCAATAACGTGGTGATGCAGACCGTCCGGGTGCCGCTGGCCAGCTTCGGGGGCGCCGATCTCAGCCGCTTTCGCGGGGTGCGGTTCACGTTCGATCTGCTCGGCACGCAGTCCCTGTTGCTGGCCGATGTTCGCCTGACAAGGCAGAACGCCGGCCCCGGTGCGCTGATGCCGGAGCTTCTAGACGAGGCGGCGGGCCCGGCCGGCAGCGCCGTCAGGGCCCAAGCGGCACAAGCAGCACAAGCGGCCCCGGCAGAGAAAGCGGCCAAGGACAGCAACCGCATCGTCGGCATCCGCCGCATCGCGACCTCGCGCGCGATCGATTCGGCCGAGCCCGCGGTCGAGATCGAACTCGCGTCGAGCCGACCGTTCCCGATCGGCGGCGCGTTGCCGGTGATCGCCGTGGGCGCCGACAAGTTCGCGTTGTCGCGCTTTCCCGCGGGCCCGACCGACCGCCTGATCTTCACCCTCACCGGGCCGCAGTTCGATGCCCTGCCCCAGGGCGCGCCGGTGACGGTGCGCATCGGCGGCGCCGAGCCCTGGGCCTTTGGGGCCTTGCCGAAGTAGCGCCGCGGCGCGGTCACGACAGCCGCGTCACGCCCTCAAGCTTGCACGCATACACCGCATTGCGCAGCGCGGCGATCGCCTCGTAGCGCGGAAAGCTGCGCCGCCAGGCCAGCACCACGCGCCGGGTCGGCACCGGCGCACTGAACGGCACGTAGACCACGTGCAGTTGCTTCTCGTGCGGCACCGACAACTGCGGCACCACCGTGATGCCCATGCCCGAGGCGACCATGTGCTTGATGGTCTCCAGCGACGAGCCCTCGAAGCTCTTGCGGATGCCCTCGGCGTTGCTCGAGAACCGCGCGTACTCGGGGCAGACCTCGAGCACGTGGTCGCGAAAACAATGCCCGGTGCCGAGCAGCAGCATGGTCTCGTTCTTCAGCGCCTCGGCCGACACGCTGGCCTGCGCGGCGAGGGCGTGGCCGCGCGGCACGGCGACCATGAACGGCTCGTCGTAGAGCTTGGCGGTGGCCAGGCCGGTGTCGGGGAAGGGCTCGGCGAGGATCGCGCAATCGAGCTCGCCGGTGCGCAGCAGCTCGAGCAGCCGGGCGGTGAAGTTCTCTTGCAGGATCAGCGGCATCTGCGGCACGCGCTTGATCGCCTGGCGCACCAGCGCCGGCAACAGGTAGGGGCCGATGGTGTAGATCAGGCCGAGCCGCAGCGGCCCGGCCAGCGGGTCCTTGCCGCGCTTGGCGGTTTCCTTGATGCCGGCGGCGAGCTCGATCACCGCCTGCGCCTGCTGCACGATTTCTTCGCCCAGCGGCGTCACGCCGACCTCGGTGCTGCCACGTTCGAAGATCTTCACATCGAGCTCGTCTTCGAGCTTCTTGATCGCCACCGAGAGCGTCGGCTGCGAGACGTGGCAGGCCTCGGCCGCGCGACCGAAGTGGCGTTCGCGGGCCAGGGCCACCAGGTAGCGCAGTTCGGTCAGGGTCATGCTGAGATTGTGCCGTTTTCACAGGCATGGGGCCGCTCTTGGCGCCCGGCTCAGGCGCTGAGAAATTCCGTGCGCGAGCCGAGCCAGCGCGCCACTTGCGCCCGCGCAACCGCCGGGTGCTCGACGATCAGCCGTGCCGCTTCGGCGCGGGCACGTTGCAGCAGCGCGCCGTCCTCGTTCAGGTCGGCAAAGCGCAGCAGCGCCGCACCCGACTGGCGCGAGCCCATGAACTCGCCCGGGCCGCGGATGTCGAGGTCGCGGCGGGCGATCTCGAAGCCGTCGTTCGTTTCCAGCATCGCCTTCAACCGCGAACGCGCCGTCTCGCCGAGCGGCGTGCTGTAGAGCAGCACGCAGGCGCTCGCCACCGGCCCGCGGCCGACCCGGCCACGCAACTGGTGCAGTTGCGACAGGCCAAAGCGCTCGGCATGTTCGATCACCATCAGCGACGCGTTGGGCACATCGACGCCGACCTCGATCACCGTCGTCGCGACGAGCACGTTCATCGCGCCGGCGGTGAACTGCGCCATCGCCGCGGCCTTCTCCGCCGCCTTCATGCGGCCATGCACCAGCCCGACGCCGCGGCCGGGCAAGGCCTCGGTCAACTGGCGATGGGCCTCGGTGGCGTTCTGCAGGTCCAGCGTTTCCGACTCTTCGATCAACGGGCAGACCCAGTAGACCTGCCGCCCGCGCGCCACTTCATCGCGAATCCGCGCGACCACCGCGTCGCGCCGGCTGTCGGCGAAGAGCTTGGTGACGATGGCGGTGCGCCCCGGCGGCAACTCGTCGATCGTGCTCACATTCAGATCGGCGAAGTACGTCATTGCCAGCGTTCGCGGAATCGGCGTCGCACTCATCATGAGGAGGTGCGGTTCGAGCGCGTGCACCTCCAGCTTCTCGCGCAGCGCCAACCGCTGCGCCACCCCGAAGCGGTGCTGCTCGTCCACCACCGCCAGGCCCAGCCGCGCGAACACCACGTCGCGCTGGATCACGGCGTGCGTGCCGACCACCAGCGCCGCTTCGCCCGAGGCCACTTGCTGCAACATCTGCGCGCGCCCCTTGCCTTTGCGGCTGCCGGTGAGCCAGGCGATGGTCAAGCCCAGCGGTGCCAGCCACTGCACGAGTTTGCGGAAATGCTGCTCGGCGAGGATTTCGGTGGGCGCCATCAGCGCGCATTGCCAGCCGGCGTCGATGGCGCGGCAGGCGGCGAGCGCGGCCACCACCGTCTTGCCCGAGCCCACGTCGCCTTGCAGCAGGCGGTGCATCGGCTGGGCCAGCGCGAGCTCGGCGTCGATCTCTTCGCAGACGCGCCGTTGCGCAGCGGTGAGCGCGAACGGCAGCGTGGCAAGCAAACGCGCTTGCAGGCTCGCGCCCGCAGCGGCAACGAGTGGCGGTGCGCGCAACTGTGCCCGTTCGTGCATCGCCTCGGCCTGGGCGAGTTGCTGCGCCAGCAATTCCTCGAACTTCAGGCGCTGCCAGGCCGGGTGCGCGCGGTCATCGAGCGCGCCCCCCGTGCCCAGCGCGGGCGGCGGCTGGTGCAGCGTCAGCAAGGCCTGCTTCAGCGTCGGCAGGCCCGCGGGCAACACCGCCGGCGGCAGCAATTCGTCCAGCGGCGCACGCGCCAGCGCGGCGGCCACGGCCTTGCGCAGGTAAGCCTGCGGCAACTGCGCGCTGGTCGGATAAACGGGCGTCAGTTGCGTCGGCAGCGGCGCGCCCTCAGCCACCGCCTTGAAAGCCGGATGCACCATCTCGCGCCCGAGGAAGCCACCGCGCACCTCACCGCGCACGCGCACGCGCTGGCCGGGCACGAAGGTCTTCTGGTGCGACGGGTAGAAGTGCAGGAAGCGCAGCACCAGTTCGTCACTGTCGTCGGCCAGCCAGACGACGAACTGGCGCCGCGACCGCAGCTCGATCGTCGCTTCGCGCACCGTGCCTTCTACCTGCGCCACCTCGCCGTCGCGCACCTCGGCGATGGCCACGATGCGGGTCTCGTCTTCATAGCGCAGCGGCAGGTGCAGCGCGAGGTCGATGTCGCGCACCAGCCCGAGCTTGTACATCGCGCGCTGCGGGGCGGACAGGGTCTTGGTAACGCGGGAAGCAGCGCCGAGGGTCATGGAACAATTCTCGCCTCGCCTTCACTTCAGGCCGGTACAGCCTGCATGCCCATGCCCCCTCTCGCCCGCCCACTCACCCTCGCCGACTTCGATTTCGATCTCCCGCCCGCACTGATCGCCCAGCATCCCGCGGCCGAACGCAGCGCGTCGCGCCTGCTCGACGGCAGCGGCGCGCAAGCGGTGGACAGGGTGTTTCGCGATCTGCCGGGGCTGCTGACGCGCGGCGACCTGCTGGTCTTCAACGACACCCAGGTCATCAAGGCGCGGCTGTTCGGGCGCAAGGCGGGCAGCGGCGGCGCGGTGGAGCTGCTGGTCGAGCGCGTGCTGCCGCCGTTCGAGGTCTGGGCCCATGTGCGGGCCAGCAAGTCGCCGCGGCCGGGCAGCACGCTGCGCCTGGCCGACGCCTTCGATGCCGAGGTGCTGGGCCGCGGCGGGCCGGAGGGCTCGCTGTTCCGGCTGCGCTTCCCGGCCGACCCGTTCGCGCTGCTCGAAGCCCACGGCCATGTGCCGCTGCCGCCTTACATCACCCACGTCGACGAGGCCGACGACGTGGCGCGCTACCAGAGCGTATTTGCGCAGAAGCCCGGCGCGGTAGCCGCACCCACCGCGTCGCTGCATTTCGACGCGGCGCTGTTGGAAGCGCTGAGCGAGCGTGGCGTGGCCAGCGCCAGCGTGACGCTGCATGTCGGCGCCGGCACCTTCCAGCCGGTGCGGGTGGCCGACGTGGCCGCGCACCGCATGCACAGCGAGTGGTTCGAGGTCGGCCCGGCCACGGTGGCGGCGATCGCAGCCACGCGCGCCGCCGGCGGGCGCATCGTCGCGGTCGGCACGACGACGGTTCGTTCGCTCGAGTCGGCCGCGCTGTCGGGCAGCTTGCAGCCGACCGTCGGCGAGACCGACATCTTCATCACGCCGGGCTTTCCGTTCCGCGTTGTAGACCGGCTCATCACCAACTTCCACCTGCCGCGCAGCACGCTGCTGATGCTGGTCAGCGCCTTCGCCGGCCACGCTCACATGCAGGCGCTGTACCGCCACGCGATCGCCGAGCGCTACCGCTTCTTCAGCTATGGCGACGCGATGCTGCTGGCTCGGCGCGTCGGCTGAGTGAGCCGCGCGACGCGCCGAGCCGTCATTTCAACGGCACCGACTGGCGCGCCACCAGCGAGACCAGCCAGCCGAGCAGCGCTGCCGGGTAGAGCACGCCGACCAGCGCCTCGAGCACGGTGAGCGAGCGCGCCACCGGGCTGACGGGCGTGATGTCGCCGTAGCCGAGCGAGGTCAGCGTGATGAACGAAAAGTAGTTCAGCCGGCTCTCCACCGCCGCGTAGTCGGCCGGCGCACCGAGCACCAGGTAAGCACCGCTGACATGGATGGCCACCAGCCGGTGCAGTTGGGCGAAGGCCAGCCCGACGAGCAGGAACGCGCCGATGGCGCCGAACACCCGGTGCGCGTTGATGCGCCCCGAGGCCAGCGTGTAGAGCAGCGTGAGCCAGGTCAGCGCGAGCAGGCTCGCCGCCGCGAAGGCGGCATCGGCGGTGCGCAACTCGGCGTCGGGCTGCCAGATGTTGGCGCCCCGCAGCACGACCGAAATGAAGGCCAGCGCGAAGAAGATCTTGCCAATGGGAGTGCGGTCGAAGAGCAGCCAGGTGGCCAGCGCCAGCAGGCCCATGAAGCTGGCGTCGGCCCAGTGCCGATCGACCGCGCCGAGCTCGATCAGCGGCGGCATCACGATCGCCTCCACCAGCAGCACCAGCGTGAGCACGGTCAGGCTGCGGTCGGTGATGCGCCTGCGTTCGAGACTCTGAACCATAGCCAAGAGGATAGCCGGGCGCTGCGACAATCCCGGCCATGCTTTCTTTCGAGTTGTTGAGCACCGAAGGCCGCGCCCGCCGCGGCCGGCTGACGCTGAACCACGGCGTCGTCGAGACCCCGGTGTTCATGCCGGTCGGCACCTACGGCACGGTCAAGGGCGTGCTGCCGCGCTCGCTCGAAGAGATGGGCGCCGAGATCATTCTCGGCAACACCTTCCACCTCTGGCTGCGGCCCGGGCTCGACGTGCTGCAGCGCTTCGGCGGGCTGCACCGCTTCGAGGGCTGGCGCCGGCCGATGCTCACCGACAGCGGCGGCTTCCAGGTCTGGTCGCTCGGCAACGCCGACGGCACCGGGCGCAAGATCAGCGAAGAGGGCGTGCGCTTTGCGTCGCCGGTGAACGGCGACAAGCTGTTCCTCACGCCCGAGGTCAGCGTGCAGATCCAGACGGTGCTGAACTCTGACATCGCGATGCAGTTCGACGAATGCACGCCGTATGAAACCGGCGGCCGCCTGACGACCGAAGCGGAGGCCCGCGCGTCGATGGCCCTCAGCCTGCGCTGGGCCGGGCGCAGCCGCGACGAGTTTGCGCGGCTGGAGAATCCGAACGCCCTCTTCGGCATCGTGCAGGGCGGGATGTTCGAGCACCTGCGCGAAGAGTCGGTCGAGGCGCTGGCGGCGCTCGACCTGCCGGGCTACGCGATCGGCGGCGTCAGCGTCGGCGAGCCGAAGGCCGAGATGCTGCACATCATGGCCCACACGCCGCACCGATTGCCGGCGCACAAGCCGCGCTACCTGATGGGCGTGGGCACGCCCGAAGACCTGGTCGAGGGCGTGGCGCAGGGCGTCGACATGTTCGACTGCGTGATGCCAACGCGCAATGCCCGCAACGGCCATTTGTTCACCCGCTTCGGCGACCTGAAGATCCGCAATGCACGCCACAAGACCGACGAGCGCCCGCTCGACGAGACCTGCACCTGCCACACTTGCGCCGGCTTCAGCCGCGCCTATCTGCACCACCTCGACCGCTGTGGCGAGATGCTCGGCCCGATGCTGGCCAGCATCCACAACCTGCACTACTACGTGAACCTGATGCGCGAGGTGCGCGCGGCGTTGGAAGTGGGCCGGTTTGAGGCGTTCAGGGTGCAGTTCCAGGCAGATCGGGATCGGGGTATCGGATAGCCCGGGCTACCGGCAATGCCCCCCCCCGTTTCGGGGGCCGGCAGTTCCGCCGCCAGAGAAGGAATGGGAACAGAATGGGTCGGACACCTGCCGTGGTGCCCTCCCGTGACCGCAAGGAGACCTGCCATGTCCCACCGCACCTCGATTGCCACCCGCACCCTCCCCCGGTTGGCCGCCGCGGCTGCCTTCGGCTTCGCCGTTTCGGCGCAGGCGCTGACGCTGCAGGGCCCGGCTTACATCGCTCCTTCGACCTCGCTGCCCACCTGCGGCGGCATCTGCGGCCCTTACGGCAAGGACATCCTCCAGATCGCCGACGGCGACGTCTCCAATCTGAACGGCTGGGCCGGCGACGAGAACGTGGTCGGCATCATCAAGCTCGACCTTCACGGCAACTACGACCTCACCAGCTTCTCGCTGTGGAACGACATCAACATCGTGCGTGAGGGCGTGGGCGACTTTCGCTTGAACTTCTATGGCCCGGCGGACCAACTGATCGGCACCTCGGCCATCTACACCGCGCCGATCGGCCAGTTCGCGGCCGGCGTCTACAGCTTTGCGAGCGTGCACAACGTCAGCCGGGTCGATCTGGACGTGCTGACCCTGCTCACCGGTGGCTCGTGCTGCCGCATCGAGATTCGCGAAGTCGCTTTCGAGGGCGACGTGGTCGTCGTGCCCGAACCGTCGACCTGGGCGTTGACGGCGATGGGCCTCGGCGCCCTGGGCCTGATGAGCCGGCGCCGGCGTTCGCAGCGCTGACGCCAGCACAGGCGCCTACCAGTAGGCCCAGCTCCCGGTGCGAACGACCCACACCCCGAGCACGCCGTTGGTCACCGCGTGGGCGATGACCGGGACCCACAGCTTGCCGGTTCTTCGGTACAGCCACGCATAGGCCAGGCCGGCGATCACGGCCGCCAGCCAGAGCGTGTGAGCCAGCGTGAAGACGAATGTGGAAAGCACGATCGCCCGCACGCCGACGCGCCGCGGATCGACCGCTTCGAAGGTGGGGGCCTCGACCCAGCGCATCAGGAACGAGCGCCAGAACAGTTCCTCCATCACCGGCACCAGCAGTGCGGCGCCGATCCAGCGCAGCGCGATCAGCGGCCACAGCGGCTGGCCCTGCGGGTCGAGCGGGATGAAATAGGCGGTCGGCTTGTCGAAGCGCATCCACGGCGCATCGAGCGTGATCCAGAGCCAGAACACGGCCAAGCCCACCACCACCGCGAGTGCGGTTTCGGCCAGCGTCGGCAAGTTCTGCCGCGCCAACTCACCATACTCGCGCCGGAACCACAGCAGCAAGCCGCCACAGAACAGCACGGTCACGCCGTAGACCCAGCGCGGGTCGAAGCCCAGGCCCTCGGGCAGCGCGCCACGCACCGCCAGCAGCAGCATGAACAGGGCAAACGGCGCAATGCGCACCACGGCGGAACGGCTGAGAGAAAAGGTCATCGGCAGAACTCAGTTGGGCGTGGCGTGTCGCTGTTTCGGACCGCCGCTGCCCGTGCAGCGGCAACGTCGGCAGGGCGCATCTCCGGGCGTCGAGCCAGCGCTTGCGAGCGCGGGCCCCCGGTGGCTTCGGCAGCGGCGGGCGCCGCCATCAACCGCCGGTCGCGCCCGGCGCGGCATTGTGCACGGTCGGCGCCGGCGCATCGGCGCCGGGCGGCTCGCCGGGCGCAGCGGATCGCGCCGCCAGCCGTGCCAGCACCGCCTCCGTGTGCTCGCCCAGCGCCGGCGCCGGCCCGGCGATGCGGCCCGGCGTGAGGCTCAGCTTCGGCACCACACCGGGCACGTCGAGCGCCAGGCCGTCGGCGGTGACGATGCGCAGGGTCATGCCGCGAGCGCGGTAGTGCGGGTCTTCGGCAATGTCCTTCGCGGTGTAGATGCGGCCGGCCGGCACCTGCGCCCCGGTCAGCGCGGCCAGCACCTCGGCCACGCTGCGCGGCGCCGTGTACGCGCCGATCGCTGCGTCGATCTCGGCGACACGGGCGACGCGGCCGGGGTTGCCGGCAAGCTGCGGGTCTTGCCCCAGGTCGCCGCGGCCAATCGTCGTCATCAGCCGCTTGAAGATCGAGTCGCCGTTGCCGGCCACGAGCACGTGGCCGTCGCGGCAGGCGTAGGCGTTGCTCGGCGCAA
The DNA here is from genome assembly GCA_031417295.1 of bacterium. Classification (GTDB taxonomy): domain Bacteria; phylum Pseudomonadota; class Gammaproteobacteria; order Burkholderiales; family Burkholderiaceae_C; genus CAIKUF01. The sequence goes on from JANOVJ010000622.1 coordinate 12,016, forward strand.
TGCCGGGCAGCGCCGACCCCGCGGGCTCGCGGACCACGCCGAATGCGCTGTACTCGGGGAGCAGGCTTTCCATGCAGTTGAAGACGGCCTCGTACAGCGCCACGTCGATCACCTGCCCGCGGCCCTTGGGCGCTTCGGCGCTCACCGTTTGCGTGCGATGGTGAAGCGCCATCAGCACGCCGATCACGCCGTGCAGCGCGGCCAGCGTATCGCCGATGCTCACGCCCACGCGCACCGGCACCCGCCCTGGCTCACCCGTCAGGTGGCGCAGCCCGCCCATGGCCTCGGCCACCACGCCGAAGCCGGGCCGGTCGCGGTAGGGCCCGGTCTGGCCGTAACCGCTGATGCGCAGCATCAACAGGCCGGGGTTGGTGGCGCTCAGGTCTTCGTAAGACAGACCCCAGCCTTCGAGCGTGCCGGGCTTGAAGTTCTCGACCAGCACGTCGGCCTCGTCGATCAGGCGGCGCACCACGGCGCAGTCTTCGGCCTCGCGCAAGTCGAGCACCACGCTTTGCTTGCCGCGGCTCTGCACCTGCCACCAGACGCTGGTGCCGTTGTGCAGCAGCCGCCACTGGCGCAACGGGTCGCCGCCGCGGCCTTCGCCGTTCGCGGGCGGCTCGACCTTGATGACCTCGGCACCGAAGTCGGCGAGCGTCCTGGTCGCGAACGGGCCCGCAATCAACTGGCCGAGTTCAACGACCTTCAAGCCGGCCAGCGGGCCGGGCGAACCCGTGGTCTCGTTCATGCCGCCCGAGGCGCCCGCCGGTCAGGCACTGCCACCCCGGCGCGGTGCTGCGGCGTCAGATTGCGGCCGATCGCTGGGCCGCCGGATCAGGCCGGTCGGGATGCTGGCGCCGACCATGGCGACGGTTCCGACCGCGCCAACCCAACAGGGCCAGGCCGCCCGCCAACAGGGCCACGCTCGACGGCTCCGGCACCTCACGCGCCGGTGTCAACGCCGCCGCGGCCGGCTCCGGCAGCAATGCCACGTTCTGGGCCGCGATCCAGATCTTGGTGTTGCTCCCCATGGCGCCATTGGCACTCACGAAGCCGCCGATGTTCCAGTCGGCATCCGACAGCAGGCCCGTCTCGGCAACGATGCGTTGGCCGTCGATGGTGTTGGAGGCGCTGCCGTCGGGCCGCCAGGTGCCGGAACCCGGCAGGCCGGTGAAGGTGACGCCGGTGAACGTGACCGTGATCGCCGGGTTGATCGAACGCGCGTTGAAACGGATCGCGTTGAACCCATCGTTTTCAGTCACGGTCATCACGTTCGGCTCGGTGAGCGCTCCGCCCTCGATCGTCCAGGTGAGAAGTTTCGTGCTCGCTTCGAAGGAGAGGTTGAACGCGTAAGCGGTGTTCAACAAGGTGGCCCGGTCGTTGCTGATGTCGGCCGTCGTTCCGACGTTGCCTTCGTCAAAGTTCGCACTCAGCGAGGAGTCCCATTTTCGCGGGTGGAAACGAAGGCGTGCTTCCATGCCGGTCAGCACCACAGATGTCTTGTCGATGACCGGATTGAACAACACACTCTCCACAGCGACCGCCTTCAAGGGGAGACCTAGACAGGCCGCAACGAACGCGGCGCTTGAGATGGTGGCGGTTTTTGACATCGGGGCTCTCTCCTCACACGGTTGTTCGGCAGTCGGTCCCGTCTTGCGTGATCGTTGGGCAGGCAGGGGCCACACAGGCCGAACAGTGTCGCCGATCGGTCGCCCGATGCCCCCCCTAAAGCCGGGGGGGCTCGCCCCGCAAAAAGGCGAGGCGCCTTCCCGTTGCCCGTCGGCGCGTCAACCCGGTACCGCGGCAGCGGGGGCCGGCGCGCCGTGCAGCGCCTGGGCCGCCTCGCCCTCGCGTGCCCGGTACTTGACAGCCGCCACAAAAACCAGCCCCAGCAACATCAGGCTGACGCTGCCTGGTTCCGGAATGAAGAGCTTTCCGCTGACCGCAGCCGTGCTGAAAAAGCTGCCCTTCATCTCCAGGTCTCCCCCGTTTGAAAGGGCCACTTCCAATTCGCGTGAATCGCTGAATGATCCGGGTTCACCAAAGTTCGGTGTTGTCCATGAGAAACCATCGTAGAAAAATTTGTTCTGCGCGGAATCGAACAACCTGAAATCCACACTTGCGTACCCATACGCGAAAGAATCGCCGGGTGAGAGCCGTGTTTCTACGGCGGCAGACCCCAGCCCGGAGAAGATGGCCTGCGTATGGGGCGACAACCAGAACTCACCGCCGGCCAGTGCCCACGCGTGATACCTCGCCCCCTCTCCCTGAACCGTGTCTGCCGCACCCGAAGCCGCCACGGCCGTGCCATTGCCGAGCCTGTCCGTCGAGCCCGCTATTGACGACGCTGCGTGGCCCGTTACCCCGCCCGGAACAAGGCTGCGCTGCGCAGACACCGGCGCCCAGGGGCCGGTGCCGTAGTTGAACTCGACGTTGCGGGCGCCGGGCGGCACGGTATTGACGATCACGAAAGCACCGGTGTCCTTGCCTGACAGCGAAGGCACGAAATTCATCCAGGGGGTGAGGCCATCGGACGGATCGAGATCGACGAGGGTGACCACCAGCGGCCCTACCGATGCGGAGGCATTGGATGTCACCGATCTCGGCGCTGCCTGAATGGCTGCAGACAGCAACACGGTGGTCACGCCTACAACCGACGCAAGGTGGGAATTCATGGTGGCAATCCAGTCCAGAGGTTGGTGGGTAGAAAAAGCAAAAACTGCATCGGCTGCGAATGTGACGCCGAGGAATCCATCGCCTCAAATGCCATGCTGCCAGCGCTGAAATCTCCTCAGGCCGCCCGCTGCTCCAGCAGGTAGTGCGCGCCGTCGTATTGGCCCAGCAAATCGACCAGCGTCTGCATCAGCGGCGCCAGCACGTCATGCAGCACATGCGGCGGATTGGCGATGAAAAGCCCGCTGCCGATCAGCCCGAAGCCGCGCGCGTCGGGCTGCTGCACCGTGAGGCGCACATGCAACCAGCCCTTCTTTGCCTGCGCATCGGCCGCCGACTGCAAGCGCTGCGGCAACTGCGCCGATTCGAGCGTCGCCAGTTGCGGGTACCAGATCATCACCACGCCTTCGGCAAACCGCGTCAGCGCCTCGCGCAGCGCGCCGACGACCTTGGGGTAGTCGGTCTTGATCTCGTAGCTCGGATCGATCAGCACCGCGCCGCGCCGCGACGGCGGCGGCAGCTCGCTCTTCAGCGCCGCAAAACCATCACCCTGCACCACCTGCGTGTTCGGCTGCGTGCCCAGGTAGGCGGCGAGGATGCGGTGGTCGGTGGAATGCAGCTCGAACAGGCGCAGCCGGTCCTGCGGGCGCAGCAGCAGGTGGGCGAAGGCGGGCGAGCCGGGGTATTGCTCGAACGCCACCTTCGGCGCATGAGGCTCCAACACCCCGCCGCCATTGAACTGCTTGACCAGGTTCACATAGTCGGCCAGCGGCGGCGGCAGGTCGTCGCGCGCCCACAGCCTGGCCACACCCTGCTCGTACTCGGCCTTCTTCTGCGCGTAGCGGCCTTCGAGCGAATAGCCGCCGGCCCCGGCATGGGTATCGACCAGCGTGAACGGCTTGTCCTTCAGCGCCATGTAGCGCAGCACCTGGACCAGCACCAGGTGCTTGAGGACGTCGGCGTGGTTGCCGGCGTGAAAGGCGTGTCGGTAGGCGAGCATCGGGGCGGTGGGCGAGGTGGCTGGGGTGGGCGAGACGATGACCGGCGCGTCGGCAGCGCCAGGGCGGCAGCCCGGACTGTACGGCCTGCGGCCGCGCGGATAGCACAGTTCGGCCCGGCGCATGGCAATGCGGGCTTGCCGCAAGTGCGTACGCTCGCGCTTCGTTCTTCACTTTGCCCAGCCGCGCCATGACCACCCTCTTCGACTCCGTGCGCCTCGGCGACATCGCGCTCGCCAACCGCGTCGTGATGGCGCCGCTCACGCGCGACCGCGCTGGCCCTGGCCAGGTGCCGACGGCACTGATGGCCGCGTATTACCGCCAGCGCGCCAGCGCCGGGCTGATCGTCACCGAGGCGAGCCAGGTCTGCGCCGCCGGCCAGGGCTATCTCGACACGCCGGGCATCCACAGCCGCGAGCAGGTCGCCGGCTGGCGCCGTGTGACCGACGCGGTCCATGCCGATGGTGGGCGGATCGTGATCCAGCTCTGGCATGTGGGCCGCATCTCGCACGTCTCGCTGCAGCCGGGCGGCATCGCGCCGGTGTCGTCAACGGCGCGGGCCGCGGTCGGCAAGACCTTCACCAAGGATGGCTTTGTCGACGTGTCCGCGCCGCGCGCGCTGCGCAGCGACGAGCTGCCCGGCATCGTTGCGGCCTACCGCCACGCCGCGCGCTGTGCGATGGAGGCCGGCTTCGACGGCGTCGAGGTCCACGGCGCCAACGGCTACCTGCTCGACCAGTTCCTGCGCGACAGCATCAACGACCGGACCGATGGCTACGGCGGCCCGGTCGAGAACCGGGCGCGCCTGCTGCTCGAAGTGATGCAGGCCATCGTGGCCGAGATCGGTGGCGGCCGCACGGGGCTGCGCCTGTCGCCGGTGACGCCGAGCAACGGCGCCGGGCAAGACAGCGACCCGCAGGCGCTGCACAACTTTGTGGTCGAACAGCTCGCGCCGCTGAAGCTCGCGTTCCTGCACGTCGTCGAAGGCCAGACCGGCGGCCCGCGCGACATCGCGCCGTTCGACTACGCAGCGCTGCGCAGCCGCTTCAAGCAAGGCAACCCGCACGGCGCATGGATGGTCAACAACGGCTATGACCGCGCAATGGCCCTGGCCGCGGTGGCCAGCGGCGCCGCCGACGTGGTCGCCTTCGGCCGCCCGTTCATCGCCAACCCTGACCTGGTGCGCCGCCTGCGCGAAGACCTGCCGCTCGCGGCGCTGAACCGTGACACGCTGTACGGCGGCGGGGCGGCGGGCTACACCGACTATCCGGCGCTGGCCGAAGAAACCGTGGGTTGACGGCTCCGCGGCGTCGGGCTTGGTCGTCGCCCGGGCAGGTGGGTCAGCCCGCCATCACTGCCGCCATCGCCACCGCCGTGGGCTCGACGTTGGCGCTGTTCAGCCCGGCCACACAGACCCGCCCCGAACGCACCAGATAAACCGCGAACTCCTCGCGCAGACGGTCCACCTGCGCGGCCGACAGGCCGGTGTAGCTGAACATGCCGTGCTGGGTCAGGAAGTAGCTGAAGTCGCGGCCGGTCAGCTTGGCGGCGAGTACGCCGTGAAGTTGCTTGCGCATCGCGAGGATGCGTTCGCGCATCGCCGCCACTTCACTTTCCCACAGCGCGCGCAGTTCGGGGTCGCCCAGCACGCGGGCGACGATCTGGCCGCCGAAGATCGGCGGGCTGGAGTAGTTGCGGCGCACCGTGAACTTGAGCTGGCCCAGCACCAGCGCGGCCTGCGCCGCATCGGGGCAGACCACCGAGAGCGCGCCGCAGCGTTCGCCGTAGACGCTCATGCTCTTCGAGAACGAGTTGGCGATGAAGAACGACAGGCCGGCGTCGGCAAAGGCGCGCGGCACCCAGGCGTCGGCGTCCATGCCTTCGCCGTAGCCCTGGTAGGCGAGGTCGAGATAGGGCAGCAATTCGCGCTCGCGAAGGATCGGAACCAGCTCGTGCCATTGCGCGCGCGTGAGGTCGACGCCGGTCGGGTTGTGGCAGCAGGCGTGCAGCAACACGACGCTGCGCTTCGGGATGCCGCGCAGCGCATCGAGCATCGCGTCGAAGCGCAGCCCGCCGGTCGCGCTGTCGTAGTACGGGTAGGTGTGCACGGCCAGGCCGGCGCCCTCGAACATCGCGCGGTGGTTGTCCCAGGTCGGGTCGCTGACCCAGACGCCGCTGTCGGGGAAGTAGCGGTGGATGAACTCGGCGCCCACGCGCAGGCTGCCGCTCGACCCGACCGACTGGATCGTGGCGATGCGCCCGCCGGTCACCGCTTCGTGGCCGGCGCCGAACAGCAACTGCTGCACCGCGCTGCGGCAGTTGGCCGCGCCTTCGATCGGCTGGTAAGGCTTGGGGCCGCCCGCGGCGACGATCTGCTGCTCGGCGCGGCGTACCGATTCGAGCACCGGGATGCGCCCGGCATCGTCGAAGTAGATGCCGATCGAGAGGTTGATCTTGTGCGGCCGCGGATCCTTCTGAAACGCCTCGTTCAGGCTCAGGATCGGGTCGCCGGCGTAGGGGTCAACGTGTTGGAACATGGTGTCTTGTGTTGGCGAGCGAGATCAGGCGTCGAGCGCGGCTTCGAGGTCCTTGCGCAGCGACTCGGGCTTGTCGGTCGGCGCGTAGCGCTTCAACACCTTGCCGTTCTTGCCGACCAGGAATTTGGTGAAGTTCCACTTCACCGCCTGGCTGCCGAGGATCCCCGGCGCCTCGGCCGTGAGCCACTTCCACAGCGGATGCGCCGCTGCGCCGTTCACGTCCACCTTGGCCATCATCGGGAAGTTGACGCCGTAGTTCAGCGAGCAGAACGACGCGATCTCGTCGTTGCTGCCCGGGTCTTGCGCCCCGAACTGGTTGCTCGGAAAGCCGATCACCATCAGGCCGCGCTCGCGGTAGTCTTCCCACAACTGCTCCAGCCCGGCGAACTGCGGCGTGAAGCCGCAGGCGCTCGCGGTGTTGACGATCAGCATCACCTTGCCGCGTTGGGTGGACAGGTCGGCCTGCTTGCCGGTGATCGACAGGGCGGAAAAGTCGTAGATGCTTTGCGGCATGGCGAGGTCCTGGTGGGTGGTGTATGGCAAGGGCGGCGTGGCAAGGGCGGATCGTAGCGCTGCGGCCGGTGCGGCGGGTCAGTAGCCCAGCGCCAGCCCGGTATTGCGCCGCGGATCGTTGGCGCCGTACAAGCGGTTGTTGCCGACCGGCTTGCCGCCCAGCGACGGCGCGCCGACCAGGATCACCGCCAAGTGGTTCGCCGGCTGCGCCGGGCCGAACTTCTGGCCCTTGTCCTCGAGCAGCTTGCGCGTGTCGGGGCTCAGCGCGAAGGCCTCGACATTGGTCGTCTCGGGCAGCCACTGCTGGTGGAAGCGCGGTGCGTCCACCGCCTCCTGCACGTTCATGCCGTAGTCGATCGTGTTGATCAGCGTGTGCAGCACCGCGGTGATGATGCGGCTGCCGCCCGGCGTGCCGACGACCATCACGATCTTGCCGTCCTTGGTGACGATGGTCGGGCTCATCGAGCTCAGCGGCCGCTTGCCCGGCGCAATCGCGTTGGCCTCGCCCTGCACCAGGCCGTACAGGTTGGGCACGCCGATCTTCGAGGTGAAGTCGTCCATCTCGTTGTTCAGCAACACGCCGGTGCCGGCGGCGGTGACCTTGGCGCCGAACCAGTCGTTCAGCGTGTAGGTCACCGAGACCGCGTTGCCGGCCTTGTCGACGATCGAGTAGTGCGTGGTGTTGCTGCCCTCGTGCGGCGCGACGCCGGGCTTGATGTCTTTCGAGATGCCCGCCTTGTTCGGGTCGATCGCGGCGCGCAGCTGGGCCGCGTAGGCCTTGTCGAGCAGGCGCTCGGTCGGGTTCTTCACGAAGTCCGGGTCGCCGAGGTAGGCGTTGCGGTCCACATACGCATGGCGCATCGCCTCGATCTGGTAGTGCACCGATTGCGCCGAACGAAACCCCATCTCCTTCAGCGGATAGCCTTCGAGGATGTTCAATATCTCGCAGATCACCACCCCGCCCGAGCTCGGCGGCGGCGCCGAGACAACGCGGTAGCCGCGGTAGTCACACTCGACCGGCTGCATCTCGCGCGTCTTGTACTGGTCGAGGTCGGCCTGCGTGATGATGCCGCCGCCGGCCTTGCTGGAAGCCACGATGGCCGCGCCGACCGGGCCTTTGTAGAAGCCGGCGTCGCCCTTCTCGGCAACAAGCTTCAAGGTCTCGGCCAGGTCTTTCTGCACCAGCTTCTGGCCCGGCGCGAAGGGCTCGCCCTTGTTCAGGAAGATCGCCGCGGTGGCGGGGTCTTGCTTGAAGGCCGCCGTCGCGGTGAGCAGCATGTCGACGTCGCCCTGGTCCAGCACGAAACCGTCCTGCGCGTACTTGATGGCCGGTGCGATCACGGCGGCACGCTTCATCGTGCCGTACTTGGCCAGCGCCAACTCAAACCCCGACACCGACCCCGGCACGCCCACCGCCAGGTGGCCGACGGTGCTCGCGCCTTTGACCACGTTGCCTTCCTTGTCGAGGTACATGTTGGCGGTGGCGGCGAGCGGCGCCTTCTCGCGGAAGTCGAGGAAGGCCTTGCGGCCGTCGGCGAACTGGATCGTCATGAAGCCGCCACCGCCCAGGTTGCCGGCCGCGGGGTACACCACCGCGAGCGCGTAGCCCACGGCGACGGCCGCATCGACCGCGTTGCCGCCATCCTTCAGCACCTGGACGCCGACGCGCGTGGCCAGGTGCTGCGCGCTGACGACCATGCCGTTCTCGGCCGCGACAGGCGCCTGCGACGCGGCCTGCGCGTGAGTGAAGCAAACGGCGAATGCCGCCGTGACCAGCCATCGGGTTTGGAGATGAAGTGTCATGGCGATCGGCCCCCGGGTTCGACGGCACATCGCCGACGCAACCCGACGATACATCCGCGGCGCGCCTGCGCAGCCTGGATGTCTCTCAGGCGCGCCGCTCCAGCCCGGCCAGCACGGCGGCGCCGATGATCAGCGCGCCGCCCAGGAGCAGGCGCAGCGTCAGCACACCGCCACCGAGCAGCAGCGCCGAGCCGGCGGCGAACACCACCTCGGTCAGCATCACCACGGCGGTGACGTTGGCCGGCAGCCGGGCCGCGCCGTACTGCAGCGCCAGGTTGCTGACCAGGAACAGCACGCTCAAGGCCAGCGCGGCAAGGGCCCACGGCCAGGCCAGGGCGGGCAGCCACGGCACTTGGCCGCGCCATGCGAGCAGCGTCGCCAGCACCCCGGCCACCACCACGCCGCCCACGAACATCGCCAGCGCGCGGCCCTCCTCGGGCCGGGCCGCCTCGCGCCGCAGCATCACGTTGTTGAGCGCGAACGAGAACCCGCCCACGAGGCCCAGCGCATCGGCCAGCGTCGGCGCTTGCAGCCCGCCGCCGTCCGCCGGCCACAGCACCACAGCGGCGCCGGCCAGCGCGAGCAGGATGCGAAAGCCGGCCATCGCGGTGAGCGCCTCGTTCAGCAGCAGCCGCGCCAGCAGCACCGCCCACAGCGGCATCAGGTAGAACAACAGCACCACCCGCACCACGTCGCCGATCACCATCGCCCAGTTGAAGGCCGCGTTGGTGGTGCCCGAGGCGATGAGCAGCACCCACAACGCGGGCGTGCGCACGAGCTGGCGCAATGCGTCCGGGCGCAGCAGCAGGATCACCGCCACGGCCAGCAGGTAGATCAGCACCGTCGCCCACAGCGGGTGCAAACCGAGCCCCTGCAGTTGCCGGAACGGCCACCACGACAGGCCCCACGCGAGGGCGTTGAAGGTCAGGCAGAGGGCGGGCCAGAGGCTGGTCGAGCGCGCGTTCAAACGCGGCGCGTGCACGTCGTCGGTTGCGGCCATTGGCCGCTTTCAGTGCCGATCGCTTCGGGCCAGCGCCAGCAGGCGCTCGACTTCGTCGCGGTGGTTCACCAGGTTGCTGGCATGCCAGCGCTTGACGAGCCACATCATGCCGGCCACGACCAGCCCGAACACCGCGATCGCGGCATAGACCGACAGGCCCACCCGCGTCATCCCGGCGTAGAACGCGCCGAGGCCGAGGATGCAGGCCTGCTCGTTGAAGTTCTGCACCGCGATCGAGCGCCCGGCGCCCATCAGGTTGTGGCCACGGTGCTGCAGCAGCGCGTTCATCGGCACCACGAGGAAGCCGCCGGCCGCGCCGAGCACGATCAGGAACGGCACCGCGAGCCACAGGTTGTCGATGAACAACATGCCCATCACCAACAGGCCCATCGCGATGCCGAGCGGGATCACGTTGGTGGCGTGGTCGAGCCGCATCCGCAGCGACGCCAGCACCGCCCCCACCGCGGTGCCGATCGCGACCACGCCGGTCAGCGTCGAGGCCTGCGTGGTCGAGTAGCCGAGCGCGACCGAGGCCCAGGCGAGCACGATGTAGCGCAGGTTGCCGCCCGCGCCCCAGAACAGCGTGGTCGTGGCGAGCGATATCTGGCCCAGCTTGTCGCTCCACAGCCGTGCGTTGCAACTCGCGAAATCGCGCACCAGCGAGCCCGCGCCGCCGGCAAGCGGCTGCAGCGGTGCTTCGGTGCGCGGGATGTAGAGGTTGAACACCGCCGCGATCATGTAGATGAGGATCATCGACGCGATGGCGGCCTCGGGCGCGATGTCGATGTGGGTGTCGAACAGCGGCATGTCCAGCGCCAGCAGGTGCGGTGAGACGACCGGGCCGACAAGCTGGCCGCCGAGCAGCACGCCGAGGATGATCGAGCCAATGGTCAGGCCCTCGATCCAGCCGTTGGCCTTGACCAGTTGCGACGGCGGCAGCAGCTCGGTCAGGATGCCGTACTTGGCCGGCGAATACGCCGCCGCGCCGAGCCCGACGATCGCGTACGAAAGCAGCGGGTGGACGCCGAACAGCATCATCAGGCAACCGACCACCTTGATCAGGTTGGAGATGAACATCACCTTGCCCTTGGGCAAGGCGTCGGCGAGCGCGCCGACGAAGGGCGCGAGTACCACGTAGAACAACGCGAACATCGGCACCAGCGCGGCGCGCTGCCATTCGGCACCGCCCGACATCCTGATCAACTCCACTGCGGCAACGAACAGGGCGTTGTCGGCCAGCGAGCTGAAGAACTGCGCCGACATGATTGTGTAAAAGCCTTTTTTCATGCGGTCGCGCGCGAGCGGCTGGAAATCCCCGAAATGCAGTGGGTGGGTGCAGGCGCTTCGACGCCGACCGAAAACGAAGTTGCAGAGAAAACTAACGTGTACGCAAGTGACGTCGCAACCAAAGGCAATACAGTGTTCTTCTTGTCCCTGTTCGGCGGCCGTTATAGCACGCGGGCATCGCCCTTTCGGCGCCGCTGGGCCCACGTTTCCCCCCGGTTCGCGGGGCCTGGGCTGGCAGAATGCGGCCATGCCGCGCCCGATCGAAGCCGTGATCCATACCGAGGCCCTCGCGCACAACCTGCGCCGCGCGCGACAGGCCGCGCCCGAAGCCCGGGTCTGGGCTGTCGTCAAGGCCAACGCCTACGGTCACGGCCTCGAGAACGCCTACGCCGGCTTGCAAGGCGCCGACGGTTTTGCGCTGCTCGACCTGGCCGAGGCCGAACGCATCCGCGCCCTCGGCTGGCGCGGCCCGGTGCTGTTGCTCGAGGGGTGCTTCCAAGCGCGCGACCTCGAGCTGTGTTCGCGCCTCAAGCTGTGGCACGTGGTGCACCGCGACGAGCAGATCGACTGGCTGGCGGCGCACAAGGCGGCGCAGCCGCAGCGGGTGTTCCTGAAGATGAACAGCGGCATGAACCGGCTCGGCTTCACGCCGGCTGCGTATGGTGGCGCGTGGCGGCGCCTGTCGGGCCTGACGCAGGTGGAAGACATCGTGCTGATGACGCACCTCGCCAATGCCGATGGCGCGGCCGGCATCGCGGCGCAGTGGGCACGCTTCGAGGCCGCAGCGGACGGCCTGCCGGGTGAGCGCTCGGTGTGCAACAGCGCGGCGACCCTGCGCTTCGCGCCCGGCTCTGCCGCCGTGGCCGGCGATTGGGTGCGCCCGGGCATCCTGGTCTACGGCTCGGCGCCCGACTTTCCGGCGCACGGCATCGCGCACTGGGACCTGCGGCCGACGATGAGCCTGCGCGCGCAACTCATCGCGACGCAGGAGCTGCATGCCGGCGACTGTGTCGGCTACGGCAGCAGCTTTCGCGCCGACGCGCCGATGCGTATCGGCGTGGCGGCCTGCGGCTATGCCGACGGCTACCCGCGGCTCTGCCCGACCGGCACGCCGGTGCTGATCGACGGCGTGCGCAGCCGGCTCGTCGGGCGGGTCTCGATGGACATGGTGACGGTCGATCTCACCCCGGTGCGCGCGGCCGCGGTGGGCAGCGAAGTCACGCTCTGGGGCTGCAGCGCGGGCGGCAACGTGCTGGCCATCGACGAAGTAGCGCAGGCCGCCGGCACGGTCGGCTACGAGCTGATGTGCGGGCTCGCACCGCGCGTGCCGGTGCGAGCCGATTGAACGGCAGCGCAGGAGAACACACCGATGGTCACGCGCTCGAAACCGGCCCAGGGCACATCCAAGGCCAACGCCAAAGCCAGCACCCACGCCAGTGCCAGTGCCAGCACCGCGCCCGCCGCCAGCGAACGCGCCATCGCCTGCCGCAAGCTGGTGCTGCGCCAGGCGCTGAAGGCGGCCGGCGTGTCGGCGCTGCCGGTGCTGGGCGTTGACCTGTTCATCAACGCCAAGCTGCTCGTCAGCACGGTGGACGAGATCAACCGCGCCTACGGCCTGTCGCCGGCACAGATTGCCGCGCTACCGCCCGCGCAGCGGACGCAGGTGGACGAGCTCGCGCGCAAGCTCGGCACCTACCTGATCGGCCGCGCCGTGACGCAGGCCGGCGTGATCGCCGCGCTGCGCGCAGTCGGCCTGCGCCTGGGCGCGCAGCAGGCGTCCAAGGTCGCGCCGGTGGTTGGGCTGGCGGTGTCGGGCGCGCTGTCGGGCTGGCTGTTCAAGCGCCTGTGCGACCGCCACATCGCGCACTGCGAACAGATCAGCGCCGAGCTGCTCGCCTTGCCCGCGCCAGCGCGGACCGTGGGCACCCGGTGACGGACGTGAGGTTTGTCGTCGCTGAAGACGAAGTCGAGATCAGCGCCATCCGCGCCCAGGGCGCGGGCGGGCAGAACGTCAACAAGGTGTCGAGTGCGGTCCACCTGCGATTCGACATCCGCGCCTCGTCACTGCCCGATGCGGTGAAGGAGCGGCTGCTCGCGCTGCGCGACTCGCGGATCACGCAAGAGGGCGTGCTCGTCATCAAGGCCCAGACCACGCGCAGCCAGGAACAGAACCGCGCCGAGGCGATGCAGCGGCTGCAGGAAATTGTCGACGGCGTGGCCGTGCCGCCGAGGGTGCGCCGGCCGACGAAGCCGACCTATGGCTCGAAGCAGCGCCGGCTGGAGGGCAAGAGCCAGCGCGCGGAGGTGAAGGCGGGGCGCGGCAAGATCAGCGAGTTGCGCTGCTTCTCTGCGGCACGACAATGCCCGCATGGCCAAGGAAAAGTCGATCTACACCTGCAGCGAATGCGGCGGCACGAGCCCGAAGTGGCTCGGCCAGTGCCCGTCGTGC